>JALVZI010000156.1:498-3144 GCA_027022125.1 Anaerolineae bacterium
CCGTGCGCCACCCCGACGGGGATGAACACGCCCATCTGGTTATCGTCGCCGATTTCCAGCGTTTGGGTCGCCATAAATGTGGGCGAATCGGGGCGCAGGTCGCACAATCCCACGCGGATGGTTCCGCGCGGCACGTACCAGTAGTCCACTTGATGATGGTGGAAATGCAAACCGCGCAGCACCCCCGCCTTCGAGTCGGAGCGGTTGGTTTGGATTTTATCCCAACTGCGTTGCGGAAACCACTCGGTGCGGAAGGTTTCGATGAACCGCCCGCGCTCATCCGCAAAAGATTGCAGTTTCACCAGCAGAACATCTTTAATTTGGGTTGATTCGGTAATTTCAGGCATGGTCTCCTCCATAGTTCAAAGTTCAAGATTCAAGGTTTCAAGGCTGCAGGGTAGCAGGGTTGCAGTCAGCCCCAAGTTTCAAGTCCAACGTCCAAAGTCAGGGTTGCAGGGTAACAAGGTAGCAGAGTGGCAGAGTGGCAGAGTTGCAAAGTTTCACGTCTCACGTTTCACGCATCACGCCTCACGTTTCACGCATCACGAAAGCAAGGAGCAGGAAGCAAGAAGCAAGGGGCTGAACAATTCACGCCTCACGTTTCACGCATCACGCATCACGCCTCACGTTTCACGCATCACGAAAGCAAGGAGCAGGAAGCAAGAAGCAAGGGGCTGAACAATTCACGCCTCACGTTTCACGCATCACGCATCACGCCATCAGCAATCACCAATCTCCAACTACCGCACCGTCACCGCTTGCAGTGCCGCCGATTCATCCCCAAAGCCGACCACCAGCCGGTATTCGCCGGGCGGGGTGGCAGGGTTGAGATTCACATCCACATCTTGCCGGATGATTTGCCCTGCCTGCCAGCGCGATGGCGGATAAAAATGGAAGGCATCGTTCCCCCGTTCCAGCGATGCGCCCCACACCTGCCCCTGCGCGTCAATCAAATGCACAAACGGCGCGGTATCCTGCGGCGGCGCATCCCCCCGCGAAAAATAGAGAACCACATGCACCCAACCCGACGGCGGATGGAAAAGATTTTCGCGCGCGGAAACAGGGTTATCCTGCACGGTGAATCCAACCAGCCGCACGCCGGTGGCAAATTCTGCAGCGGCGGGGGTGGCAGTGGCGGGCAGGTCGGTCAGTTGATAGCCGGGCGCGAATCCTTTCAGCGTCACGCCGGGCGGATAAAGTTCCGTCACCAGCGGGTAGCGCGCGCCGAACCAATTTTCCACCCGCCGCTCGGGGTCGGGCTGGTCGAGATGGCTTTCGATGAGCCACACCACCGTGTGCCCGTCCACCACCCCGTTCAGCGGTGTGTCCAAACCTGTCCGCTCATCCACCGCGAAAAAATAGGCGGCGGTATCGGCGGGGATTGCCATTTGCCCCTGATAATATTGAAACGCGAATCGAATCCATTCGGGGTGAATGAAAATCACGTCTCCCGGTTGGGCGTGCGCCGCCAGATATGCCGCCGATTGCCGCCACGCCTCTTTTGCAGCGGGAACCGACCACTGCCCCGGCAGCGGTATCGCGGTGACAGCCACCAGCGCCAGCGCGCCGACTCCGGCGGTGATTTTTCGCCACCGATTTTTGCCCCAAATAGCGTGCATCACGCCCGCCGCCGCCAGCAGCAACAGCCATGGCACCATCACAATGAAATAGCGTTCGCCGAAAAATGCCAACTCGCTGCGGAACATCAGCCCACTGGCAATCACGAACGGCATCGCCAGCAGCAGGATGACCAGCCAGCCGTCGCGCCGCCGAAATGCCGCCAGTGCGCCGAGCGTCGCTGCGACAGCCAGCACAATCAGCACAATTTGGGTGGTGGGCGGCGAAAGTTCCGCCCGCCAGATGGCAAATGCGCGCAGCAGTCCCCATGCCCGCCCGCCGATACCGTGCAGCGGGTCGCCGGGGGTCGATTCGCCGGAAAAACGCCATGTCGCCAGTGCCAGCGGCACAAACGCCGCCGACACCGCTGCTATCGTCGCGCCGAATGCCAGCCAGTGTTTTTTCAGCGCGGACGGGTTCAGCAGCAGCCACAGCGCCAGCGCGGGGAGCAGAAATCCGGTGTACAGATGGGTGTACAGACCCGCCGCCGCGAAAATGCCCATCGCCGCCCAGTGGCGCGCGCCGCCGCCCGACACCGCGCGGTGGAACGCCAGCACGGTCAGCGCGCCGAGCAGTACCGCCAGCGCATACATGCGCGCTTCCTGACTGTACCACACCAGAAACGGGTTCACCGCCACCAGCGCCGCCGCCAGCAGTCCCGTCCGTGCGCCGAACAGCCGCCGTCCGATGGCGAACATCACCGCCACCAGCAGCGTCCCCAGCACCACCGACGGGAATCGCACGCTGAACTCGGTCAGTCCCGCCAGCGACACCCAGCCTTTCAGCAGCAAATAGTACAGCGGCGGCAGACGGTCTTCCACCAGATGCATGCTCACATCCAAAATGCGTGCCACCGATGACTGCGCCCAGTGAATGCTGACCGATTCATCGAACCAGATGGAATGGTAGGTCAGATTCTGCACGCGAAGCCAAAAGGCGATGAACAATGTAAAGTTCAAAATGTAAAATTCAAAGTTTTTGAGTTTTGTGTTCAATGTTCAAAGTTCAAGGTTTCAGGGTTTCAAGGTT
>JALVZI010000156.1:3154-3805 GCA_027022125.1 Anaerolineae bacterium
GGTTGCAAATTTCACGCATCACGTTTCACGCATCACGTTCCCACGAGCAATCAGCGGTCAGCGGTCAGTTGTCAGCAAATCACCAATCTCCAATCTCTAATCTCCAACCACAACCGCCAGCACCACCGCTGTACCAGCCGAGCCGTCCAGCGGCAGGCGCGGGAAGGCGGGGTCAGCAGCGTTATACAGCCCGATTTCGAGCGGGTATTCGCCCGGCGGCAAGTCGGCGGGAATGGCGAGCGTCACTGCGTCGGCGATGATTTCCCCCGTCGCCCAGTTGGATGTCGGGCGCGGCGGCAGATGGTCGGCGATGACCAGTGGCGCGCCGTCCGCGCCGAGCAGATGGACGAACACGGTGTAATCCGCATCGAATGCCGATTCACCGCGCCAAAATAGAGTCAAATTCAGCGCATCGCCCGCCGCCACCGGCGACAGCCCGTTCACACCGAGCAGAGTCGCCCGCCCGCCGAAGCGAGCGTTCACCGCCACCGCCAGCGATTCCGGCGGGGTGAAATTGCGGTCGGTGGGGGTGAGATTCACCGTCAGCACGGAGATTTCCGCCGTGCCGCCGCCGTCCGTCACCCGTGCCAGCAGGGTTGCCGCCCCGGGCGCGGCATCGGCGGGGGTAGACAGTTTCGGGCGGGTGCGAAT
>JALVZI010000157.1 GCA_027022125.1 Anaerolineae bacterium
GCCGCCGACCGCCACCCCTGCCCCGCCCCCCGAAGATTTTTCGCCGTACCGCGCCGCGATGCGCCCCGCGTTTGCCGATGATGTCAACCGGCAGGCGGCACGTGGCATCACCCGTTACACCATCCGCGCCACAGTGCAGCCTGTTACCGGCGGGAATATCGGCGCGGCAATTACCGGCACGCTGCGCGCAGAATATACCAACACCGAACCGGTGCTGCTCAATCAGGTTTTCTTTCGTCTATTGCCGAACACCCCCGCCTATGGCGGCTCAATGCGTGTTGCGGCGGTGACGGTGGACGGCGTGCCCGCCCGCACCGAACTGCTGGCAGACGATACCACACTCGGCGTTACCCTGCTCGACACGCTCAAACCGGGCGAAACGGCGACCATCGCCCTGCAATTTTTCGCCACCGCACCGAACACCACTCGCTATGGTTACGGGCTGTTTGGCGCGGAAGATGGCGTGCTGGCGCTGGCAAATTTCTATCCGGTCATCACCGTTTTCGATGATACCGGCTGGCACATCGAAGTTTTGCCGCCGTATGGCGACGCCACATACACCGATGTGGCGCTGTATGATGTGACGCTCACCGCTCCGCAGGAAATGACCATCGTCACCGGCGGCGATGTGCTGACGCGCACCGTCACCGCCGACGGCAGGCAGACAATCCGCGCCGCTACCGGTCCCGTGCGCGATTTTTTCGTGGCGATGAGCGCCAATTTCGACCGGACGCAGACGCAGGTGGATGATGTGACCGTCACCGGCTTTTATCCGGCGGGATATGATTCGGCGGGGAAATGGATGCTCGATGTGGGGGCGGATGCGCTGGCAGTGTACCAGCGACTTTTCGGCGCGTACCCGTACCGCAGTTTCGATATTGTCGCCGTGCCAATGCCCGCCGAGTTGGGCGGCGTGGAATTTCCCGGCGTGATTGCGATGGCGCGTCGCTATTATGAGCAGCAATCGGATTTGGAGGAATTTGTGGTGGCGCACGAAGTGGCGCATCAGTGGTGGTACGGGCTGGTGGGCAACGACCAGGTGAACACGCCGTGGCTCGATGAGGCGTTGGCGCAGTATTCGGCGGTGCTCTATTTTGAGCAGATGTACGGCAAGCAGACGCATCAAAATCTGGTGGATGCGTATTTTTGGTATCCGTACAATCAGTTGCTGGCAACCGGCAGCGACCGCCCCGCCGCCGATGCGGTCAATCGCTATTCAGAGGCGGCATATTCCGGCGTGGTTTACGGCAAAGCGCCGCTCTTTTTTGAGGACGTGCGCCAGCAGTTGGGCGATGCTCAATTTTTGCAGGGATTGCGGCTGTATGCCGACAGTCACCGTTACGGGATAGCAAAACCCGCCGACCTGCTCGATGCGTTTGAGCAGGTCAGCGGGCAAAATTTGGATGCCATCTACCAAAAGTGGATTGGACGAATAGCGAATGGCGAATAGCGAGTAGCGAATGGAGCAGGCGAAACTCACCCATTCGCTATTCGTAACTCGCTATTCGTAACTCGTCCTATTTCTTCCCATACTCTTTGATAAATTCTTCCACTTTATCGTGTGCTTCGCTGTCGGTGTATTGCACCGGTGGCGATTTCATAAAATACGATGACGGCGCCAGCAGCGGACCACTGAGATTATTGTCCAGCGCCAGTTTCGCGCAGCGCAGAGCGTCAATCATCACCCCGGCAGAGTTGGGGCTGTCCCACACTTCCAGTTTCAATTCCATATTGAGCGGCACATCGCCGAAAGTGCGTCCTTCGATGCGGATGTGTGCCCATTTGCGGTCGGTCAGCCACGGCACATAATCGCTCGGTCCAATATAGATATTGTCCGGCTCCATCTCATAATCCAACTGCGACACCACCGCGTTTGTTTTTGAGATTTTTTTGCTTTCCAGCCGTTCCCGTTCCAGCATATTGAAAAAGTCCATATTGCCGCCGACATTCAACTGGCTGGTGCGCTCGATGCGCACGCCGCGGTCTTGGAACAAACGGGTCAGCACGCGGTGAACGATGGTCGCGCCGACTTGGCTTTTCACATCATCACCGATGACGGGCAGCCCGCGTTCCCGGAAGCGATTCTGCCAGTATTCTTCGCGGGCGATGAAAACCGGAATGCCGTTCACAAAAGCGCAACCGGCGTCTAAAATCTGTTCCACATACCATTTGGTTGCCATTTCCGAACCGACGGGCAGGAAGTTGATGACCACATCGGTTTTGGTTTCCTTCAAAATTTGAGTGATATTGGCGGTAGGACCTTCCGCCTTTTTGATTTTCTGTTTCAGATATTTGCCCAACCCATCGTGAGTCATACCTCGATGGACGGGTACGTTCAAAAATGGAACGTCTGCGAATTTGTAGGTGTTGTTCTGCCCGGAGAAAATCGCTTCGGACAGGTCTTTTCCCACTTTCTCCGCGTCAATGTCGAACGCGGCGGAGAATTCAATATCGCCCACGTGATACCCGCCGAGCACGGTGTGCATCAACCCCGGAATGAACTCGTTGGGGTCTGCATCTTTATAGTAATGAACACCCTGCACCAGTGACGATGCACAATTGCCTATGCCAATAATGGCGACTCTGATTTTTCCCACAATGCCTCCTAATGATGGTTAAGTTTTTCGGCGCATAGTCTAGCACCACTGCAAAGTTTGGGAAAATGCTTTTATGCCATTTGTGTGAATATGGTTATGAATGCGTAATTATTGGGGGGAACGGGAAAAACGCCCTTCGATACGCGGTTCGCGGGGCGAACCGCTACTCAGGATGCGTTTTTCCCTGCCGATTTCATCCTGAGTAGCCGCAGGGCGTATCGAAGGGTGAAATCGGCATAATATCACTACAAAAGCGATACGCGATTTTGCCGCCGCATCATACCGACAATCGCAACTGCCGCCGCCAGCAGTGTCGCTTGGGCGATAACCACTTCCCATGTGGGATACAGCCCGATGAACGGCACGGCGCGCAGAAATTCGACAGGGGAAGCGGGGAACACACCCGCCAACTGCAGCGCGTGAATACCGGTTCCCAAAAATTTGAACCCCAGATAGTACACCAGCAACCCCGCCACCAAAAAGAAGGGGCGCATCGGCAGGCGAACGCCGAGCCGCAGAATGAGCACGGCAACCACCACCAGCACCCCGCTGCCGATTGCCAATCCCAACAGCAGGTCGTTCAGCGCGATGGACGATGCCATACCCAGATAGAAAACGGTCGTTTCTGCGCCCTCACGGAAAACCGCCAGAAATGCCAGCGCCGCCAGTCCGAACATACTGCCGCGCGCCAGCGCCTGCGATGTTTGCCGGTCGAGATATTTCTTCCACGATTGCACATTCGATTTGCTGTTGAGCCAGTATGACACATAAAAAAGCAATCCGGCGGCGACCAGCCCGGTTACCCCTTCGATGATTTCGCGGTTTTGCCCGGCGGCGGCGCGGCTGAAAATGGCTTGCAGCACAAACGCCGTGCCGATGCTGGCAAAAATGCCCGCACCCGCACCCGTCCAAATCCAGCGGCGTTTGTTGTGGTTACCGCTGCGCTGTAAAAATGCCAGCAGCGCCACCAGCACCAGTAACGCCTCCAACCCTTCACGCAGAATGATGGCGGCGGCATCAAATGCCGAATAGCGGGTGGAATCGGCGGTCAGCGGCGTTAATGTTTGGCGGATGGACTCGATGGCGGCGATGGCGGCATCGGTTTGCGGCGGCGATGCGTTCAGCGCGGCATTGGCATCGCCCAGCGCGGATTCGATGGCGCTGTATGCCTCGGCGGAACGAGTGGCGATGTCACCTTCAATAC
>JALVZI010000158.1 GCA_027022125.1 Anaerolineae bacterium
ATTTTGGGGCACGGATACGATGCCGTCACCGAGCGCGTCAGCGACGCCATCAAAGACGGCACACTTTTCGCGTGGACAACCCCCATGGAAATCCGAGTGGCAGAGCGCATCACCCGCATGTGCAAAATCGATAAAGTGCGGCTGACAAACACCGGTTCGGAAGCCACTATGCACGCCCTGCGGCTGGCTCGCGCCTACACCAACCGCGAAAAATTCATCAAATTCGAGGGGCAATATCACGGGCAAGTTGACTATTTTATGTTCAGCACCGCCTCATCCAGCATCAACCAACTCGGCTCGCCGCGCAGCCCGGTCAGCGCAGTGACCACCTCCGGCATTCCCCGCGACATCGTAAAATATGTCATCAACCTGCCCTTCAACGATTTGGAACGGCTGGAAGAAACCATCGAAGCCCGCTGGCACGAAATTGCCGCCGTTTTTGTCGAACCGCTGTTGGGCAACGCCGCCGGTATCATGCCCAAGCCGGAATTTCTGGCAAAACTGCGCGAACTGACCGCCAAATATGGCATCGTGCTGGTGTTCGATGAAGTGAAAACCGGCTTCCGCATTGCCAAAGGGGGCGCGCAAGAGTATTTCGGCATCCAAGCCGATTTGGTCACGTATGCCAAATCGATGGGCAACGGATTCCCCATCGCGGCGTTTGGCGGCAAAGAAGATATTATGATGACCCTGCAACCGGGCAAAGTATCGCACGGCGGCACATATTCCGGAAATGTCGCCGGGGCTGCCGCCGCCGATGCCACGCTGGAACTGATTGAAACCCAGCCGATTCTGGAAACCATCGCTGAGCGCGGACAAAAACTGAAAGACGGCTTGGGGCAAATTTTAACCGATGCCGGCATTCCGCACGCTATGCTGGGGCATCCGGCAATCTTCGGGATGATTTTGGGCGTTGATACCCCCCCCACCGATTTCCGCGGTTATCTGGATGGCGATGCCGCGCTATATGAAGCCATCATCACCGAACTCATCAAACTCGGCGCGCAACCTGATTCGGACGGGCGGGAACCGTGGTTTATGTGCTATAGCCACAGCGAGCAGGACGTGGCAGACACACTGACCATGTTCGAGCAAGCGGTAAAAACCGTGCTGGATGGCAAAAAATAAAAAGGAGAAAATTATGCCAAAAGGGTATCACGGAAAAATACTGCTGGTTGATTTGAATACCGGCACGCTGACCGTTGACGAGCGCGACGAAGCCTTTTACCGCAAATATGTCGGCGGCAGCGCGCTGGGCGCATACTATCTGCTGAAAAACACCCCCCCGCACGCCGACCCGTTGGGCGCGGAAAACACACTGGTACTGTCGCTGAGCGTCATCACCGGTTCACCCGTGCCGGGGCAAAGCCGAATGACCGCCACCGCCAAATCGCCCTTCACCGGTGCGATTGGCGATTCACAGAGCGGCGGCTTTTTCCCCGCCGAAATGAAATTCGCCGGATTTGACGCCATCGTCGTCACCGGCAAAGCCGAAAAACCGGTCTATCTGTGGCTGCATGACGGCGAAGCCGAACTCCGCCCCGCCGAGCATCTGTGGGGAAAAACCACCGACACAGTAGAAGACATCATCAAAGAAGAATTGGGCGACAAACGGGTGCAAATTGCCCAGTGCGGTCCCGCCGCAGAGAAAGGTGTGCGTTTCGCCGGTATCATCACTATGACCAGCCGCGCCAACGGACGCACCGGTATGGGCACGGTTATGGCAAGCAAAAATCTGAAAGCCGTTGCCGTGCGCGGCAGAAAACGCCCCGAAATCGCCGACAAAAAAGCCGCCATTGCGCTGGCAAAATGGGGCTCCGACCATTTCCCCGAGTCGGATATTTACGGGATGGGATTGCACGGCACGGCGGAAGTGCTGCGCTACCAGCACAAACTCGGCGGGCTGGCAACCAAAAACTGGATGAGCGGCGTGTTCGATGGCTGGGAAGCGATTGACGGCGAAACGATGACCGAAACCATCCTGAAAGAGCGCGACACCTGTTTCGCCTGCCCCGTGCGCTGCAAACGGGTGGTGGAAATCACCGAAGGACCGTATATCGTTGACCCGAAATTCGGCGGACCCGAATATGAAACGCTTGCCACCTTTGGCGCATATTGCGGCATCGATGATTTGGCGGCGGTGGCTTATGCCAATCAAATCTGCGCTCAATACGGGATGGACACCATTTCCTGCGGTGCAACCATCGCTTGGGCGATGGACGCTTTCGAGCACGGGTATATCACCACCGCCGACACCGGCGGCATTGAGTTGCGGTTCGGCAATGCGGCGGCGATGGTGCAGATGACCGAGATGATTGCCAAACGCGAAGGCTTCGGCGATGTGCTGGCGGAAGGTTCGGCGCGGGCGGCGGAGAAAATCGGCGGGGGCGCAGAAGATTTGGTCGTCGCCGTGAAAAAACAGGAACTCCCCGCGCACACGCCGCATCTCAAACGCAGTTTGGGGTTGATTTATGCCGTCAATCCTTTCGGAGCCGACCACCAATCGAGCGAGCACGACCCATCTTATGGCAACTATCCCGAAAAAATGGCGGAACTGGGGTTAACCGACCCGCAACCCCCAACTGTGCTCAACGCCGAAAAAGTAAAATATGCGCTGTACACCGAATATCTGTACAGTTATCTCGACACGGTGAACCTGTGCCAGTTTGTTTTCGGACCGTCGTGGCATCTGTACAGCCCCCATCACATCGTGGATGCCGTCCGCGCTGTGACCGGTTGGAATGTGACTATGTGGGAAATTATGAAAGTCGGCGAGCGGCGGCTGAATATGCTGCGCGCCTTCAATGCCCGCGAAGGGTTCACCCGCGAAGACGACAAACTGCCGAAAAAACTGTCGCAGGCGTTTGTCGGCGGGCGCACCGATGGCGTCGCCATTTCACCGGAGGAAATCGAGAACGCCAAAGATATTTATTATGCGATGGCCGGCTGGACAAACGACGGCATCCCCACCCCGTGGAAACTCGCGGAGTTGGGGTTGGAATGGATAGAAATTTAGTTGTCAGTCGTCAGCAGTCAGTGGTCAGTGGTTAGTTGTCAGTTGTCAGCCAATTGCTGACCGCTGACCAATTTTGCATAATCAGCCCGCGTATTTCGTATTTCGTAAATTACGCAGTACGCAATACGTTTGCCGAAAGTAGTCAGGCTGTGCCCTGTATAGTTACAAAGGAGAACATTATGAAAATCGTTGTGCTGGGTGGCGCGGGAAAAATGGGCAGTATCGCCGTGCAAGATTTGGCGCAAAACGCGCAGGTCGATTCGGTTATCATCGCCGACCGCGATATGGCTGCCGCGCAGGTCGTGGCAGATTATATCGGCAGCGATAAAATCGAAACGGTGGAAATCGACCTGAAAAATCACGATGCGCTGGTTTCGCTGCTGCGTGACGCCGATACCTGCCTGAATGCCACCGTCTATTATACCAACCTGCCGGTGATGGAAGCCTGCATCGCCGCCAAAACCAATTATGTCGATTTGGGCGGGCTTTTTTTCACCACCCGCAAACAGTTGAAACTGCACGACCGTTTCGCCGAAGCGGGCATCAGTGCCATTTTGGGAATGGGGTCTGCTCCCGGCTTGCCGAACATCCAAACGCGGTATGCCGCCGACCGGCTCGATACCATCGAATATATCCGCATTTATGACGGCATCAAGCCGCCCGACCCCGACAACGTGGCGTTCACTTATGCCGTGCCGACCATCATTGACGAGTTGACCGAATCGCCGATGGTTTTTCGCAACGGCGAATTCATCCCCGCCGAACCGCTGTCGGAATTTGAG
>JALVZI010000159.1 GCA_027022125.1 Anaerolineae bacterium
CGGGGGCAGATTGCGCGGGCGGTTCGGGCATGTATTTCAGCAGGGGATGCCCCAGTTCCTCTCGTTGGGCGACAAACGCCGCCGCCACTTCGTGCGACAGCCGCCGCATCCGCCCGAAATAATGGGCGCGTTCTGTCACGCCGATTGCGCCGCGCGTGTCCAGAATGTTGAAGGTGTGCGAGCATTTCAGCACATAATCGTGCGCGGGGACGACCAGTCCTTTTTCCAAACAGCGTTTAGCCTCTTTTTCGTAAAAATTGTACGCTTCGGTCAGCCCGTCAATATCCGCCGTGTTGAAATCGTATTCGCAGAATTCCACTTCCTGCCGGAAGAGAATATCGCCGTAAGTTTGCTTGCCGTCCCAATCGAGTTTCCAGACCGAATCGACATTTTGCAGATACATGGCAATCCGTTCCAGCCCGTAGGTCAGTTCCACCGCGGGCGGGTCGAGTTGAAAGCCGCCGGCTTGCTGAAAATAGGTGTACTGACTGATTTCCATACCGTCGAGCCAGACCTCCCAGCCCAGCCCCCACGCGCCGAGCGCGGGGCTTTCCCAGTTGTCTTCCACAAAACGGATGTCGTGTTCATCGCGGTTGAGACCGAGCGCCGCCAGCGAGCCGAGATAGAGTTCCTGCGGGTTGCCGGGGTCGGGTTGGATGATGACCTGAAATTGGGTGTGCATCTGCATACGGTTGGGGTTGTCGCCGAAACGCCCGTCATCGGGGCGGAAGGATGGTTCGGGGTATGCCACGTTCCACGGTTCGGGACCGAGCACGCGCAGGATGGTGGCGGGGTTTGCCGTGCCCGCGCCGACCGCTTCGTGATACGGTTGCCACAGGGTAAAGCCTTTGTCCGCCCAGTATTGTTGTAGGGTTAAAATTATCTGTTGGAAATTGAGTGGTTGGGTCATGAGTACCTCAATCGGGTGATTGGTTATTTGAGATTAGCGCGTGATGCGTGATGCGTGATGCGTGATGCGTGATGCGTGATGCGTGATGCGTGATGCGTGATGCGTGATGCGTGATGAGGATAATGGATGTGCGTTGATTGTCAAATCACGCCTTCACTTCTCACGTTTCACGCCTTCACGTTTTCACGCTTCACGAATCTTTCCGCAATTTGCGCAGAAAATCCACGCTTTTGAGCCGTTTTTCCAGCGTGAAAGTAATGTATCGCAACAGTAGATTTTCCACCGCGCGGCGGGTGTCGGCTTTGAGTTGCACGCCGGCAATCTGTTCCCACGGGCGGGTTTGCAGAAAACGGAGCACTTTCAGCACGCCCAGCGAGATGGGTTCGGCATGGGGATGGTGCGCGCCACAAGCGGGACACAATACCCCGCCGCCGGAAATGTGGAAAAAGTTTTCTTCCGGCTGAATTTGTGTGCCGCAATCCACGCACAAAAAAAGTTGCGGCTGAAAACCGGTCAATCCCAAAATGTGGATTTCCATAAATCGCAGGGCGAGAAATTGCTCATTCGGCGAGCCGTCCGCCAGCCGAGCCAGCGTCAGCGCCAGCAACTCGAAAATGGGGTAACTGGGGTCGTGTTCCTCAGTGAATTTGTCCACCAGTTCCACCAGATAATAGGCGTGGCTGATTTTGTCCAAATCCTCTCGCAGGGCGCGATACGCCTGCACGGTGTCTGCCTGCGTCAAAATATCAAGATTGCGCCCGGCGGCAACCTGCAGTGCGGCATGGGTAAACAACTCGATGTGCCCCGCTTTTTTCGATTTGGTTTTGCGCACCCCTTTTGCCACCAGTCGCAATTTGCCGCGATGCGGCGTGTACACCGTCAGCAGACGGTCAGCCTCGCCGAAATCACGGCGGCGCAGGATGATGGCATCGGTGTTGTAGAGGCGGTCATTCGTCATTTGTCATTGGTCATTTGTCATTTGTCATTCGTTATTCGTCTTCACCATTCGTCATTCGCTATTCGTAACTCGCTATTCGTAACTCGCTATTCGTAACTCGCTATTCGCTATTCGCTATTCGAAAGCTGTTCCGGTCCGAAACTGTCCGGCAAAAGTTGCGACAGGGTTGTTTCTCGGAAGTTGCCCGCCGCATCGGTGATGATGACGGTCAGGTCGGGCGCAAACTCTCGCAGAACCTGCCGGCAACTGCCGCACGGCGAACCGCCGTTCTCGGTGGCGACGGCAATGGCGGCAAACTCGCGCACGCCATCGCTGACGGCTTTGAACACGGCGGTGCGCTCGGCGCACATGCACAGCCCGTATGCCGCGTTTTCGACATTGCAGCCTTCGTAAATTTCGCCGTCGGCGGTCAGCAGCGCCGCGCCGACTTTGTATTTCGAGTATGGCGCGTATGCTTTTTCCCGCGCCGCCAACGCACGGTCAATCAGAGTTTGGGTGGTGGTCATTTTTGGGTTTCCTGTTCAAGGTTTCGGGTTTCTGGTTTCTGGTTTCGGGTTGCAGGGTAGCAAGGTGGCAGGGTTGCAGAGTAGCAAGTTTCACGCATCACGCATCACGTTTTCACGCATCACGTTTTCACGCATCACGTCTCACTTTCATTCGTAATTCGCTATTCGTCATTCGCTATTTGATGAGTTCACCCGCGGGATGGACGCCGCTGATGAGCGAGACGCCCACTGCGCCGACGCCTTTTCCCAGCAGTGTGCCCGGATTGCAGACGGTGTTGCATCCCAGCGAGACGTCATCCCCCAAAATTGCGCCGAATTTCCGCAGTCCGGTGGGGATGACCGTTTCACCGTGCCGCACGCGGATTTCCGTGCCGCGCAGTTTGAAATTCGCCAGTTTTGTGCCCGCGCCGAGATTGACTCGATTGCCCAGCACGCTATCGCCCACATAGGCGAAATGTCCCGCTTTCGCATCGTCCAAAAAAATGGCGTTTTTCACTTCGGTGGTGTGCCCAATGACACAGTTCCGCCCGGCGATGACCTTTCCGCGAATGTATGCTCCGTGCCGCACCACCGTTCCCGCACCGATGATAGCCGGTCCGGCGATGTACGCGCCGGGTTCGACCACCGCGCCCTCGGCGATGAAAATATCGTCGCCGATGAGATACGCGCCGGAATGCACCGTGCCGAAAATGCCCGGTTGCAAATGTTCCGCCAGATATGGCGCGATGCGGGGCAAAACGTCCCACACGTTTTCCAAATCGGCAAAAATGGCGCGGTGCTCAAAATCGGTCAGGTCGAAATAGGTTTCGGGGGAAAGTTCATTTTTCATTTTTCGACTCATCTGAATGTTAATTTTCACCACAGAGACACAGAGACGCAGAGAATTTAAAGTTTTTGAGTTCTTGTTCAAATCTACGCCGAAAGTTACAGATACCGCCGCATAACCGACTCTCAAACCTTATTTTCTCTCTGTGTCTCTGCTCCTCTGTGGTTCATTTTAATAGAATTATTGCACGATTCTACGAAATACGAAATACGCTCACGCATCACGTTCAATATAACACATATCGTAATTGTCGCGGCGGCGGTCGGCGGCGAGCCGCTTGCGCAGTTGCGCCTCCGCTTCCGCCAGATGTTGCGGCGTGTTGATGCCCATCGCTTCCGTCAGGTCGGCGGTGGTCAGCGCACGGATGGTGTGCCCTTCCGCCACGGCGAGCGCCACCAAATCGGTCAGGTAATATTCACCCTTCGCGCTGAGCGTGATTTTTGGCAGGGTTTGCCACAACCAATCGGCGCGAATACAGTACACGCCGGTGTTCAATTCGTTGATTGCCAGTTGTTCGGGCGTGCAGTCTGCCTCTTCCACAATGGCGATGACGTTTCCTGCACTATCGCGCACAATTCGACCGAAACCGCGCGGATTATCGGCGGTAACGGTGAGCATGGTCAGCGGCGACGGGTTTTCCGCCTGCGCCGCCACCAGTTTTTCCAGCGTTTCGGCGGTCAGCAGCGGCATATCGCCATACAGAATCAGCACATCTCCGCGATGATCTTTCAGCGCGTCCGCCGCCTGTGCCACCGCGTGCCCCGTGCCGAGTTGCTCGGCTTGCAGGGCGTATTTCACGCCGTCGCCGATGGTTTCGCGCACCAACTCGGCGCGATGCCCAACCACCAGCACAATTTCGGCGGGGCTGAGCGTCCGCACGGTGTCAATCACATGCTGTACCAGCGGTTTCCCGTCCAGCCGATGGAGCACCTTCGGCAGGTCGGATTTCATGCGGGTTCCCTTCCCCGCCGCCAGAATGATGACTGCAAGATTGTTCATAAATACCTCTTTTGGGTGGGTTCAAAACCGTGATGCGTGATGCGTGATGCGTGATGCGTGATGCGTGATGCGTGATGCGTGATGCGTGATGCGTGATGCGTGATGCGTGAAAAGATAGAATCTTTCGGCTCGATTGTAAAATCACAACTCACGTTTCACTCGTCACGTTTCACGCCAAAATACTTTCCAGCGCATTTTGCACGATGGCGGTGATTTCCGCCAAATCGTCCGCCGTTTCCCCTTCGACGCGCCAACTGAGTTGCACACATCATTAAAAATCGATACAATATATTTCAAATCCAACCCGTGCCGAGACCCCGATGAACAAAAAACAACTGGTTGCCACCGAACTTTTTCAACACTGTCTGAACCGCAACCATTTTACCTTTCACAACGATTTGGTCAAAGAAATCAGTCAAAAATATAAGTTCGGCAATCCGTTTGACGCCACAAAGTTGGATGATACGTCAAAGTTACCGCTGGTTATGAAAGAACACGATTATTTTCTCATCCACATTGGCGGCGGATACCATCAGTTTGTGAAAGGTATCGAGTATGGGTTCCATCAATTTGAGCCGATACCGGCAGCGAATAAATTTCGGTGGCGTTACCGGCAAAGCATTTTGAATGAATTTGACACCAGCGAGTCGAATATCCTGTCGGTGGTCAACAACCAAAAGATTATCCACCATTTTCTATTCGGTCGAGAAGATACAGCGGTGAATGTTTATTTTCCCCGCCGCACGAAAATGTCATTCAAGTACCGTATCGGCAATACTCATATCGTTGCCAAAAATCTGCAAATGGAAATCGATATGACGATGGAAGCCGCCGGTAATGTGACCGTGCTGGAAAGCAAGAATAAATTTCCACCGGATTTTGCCGTTTATCAGTTGTACCATCCGTTTTTATATTACCATACGTTGAAAGAAACCAACGAACTGAACATTAAACAAATCAACGGCTGTTATTTGCTCCGTCATCATGTGGACGGTACAACCGTTTTGCGCCTATTTTTGTACACGTTCACCGACCCGTATCAGATGGATTCCATAAAATTGTTGAAAAACGCAGAATACAGATTGGTGCAGTCATAGTATGCTATCAAAATTCAGAAATCACGTTTTTAATGAAGATGTATTGCATATTCTAAAGCAACTGCCTGATGATTCGGTCGATACGATTTACGGCGACCCGGATTACAATGTCGGTATCAATTACGCTGGAAAAAATTACACGCAAAAATGGGACGCATACATTGAATGGTACATTGAATTGACCAGAGAAAGTATGCGGGTGCTGAAACCCACCGGCAATTTATTTATGATAAACTATCCCAAACAGAACGCATGGTTGCGAGTAAAATATCTGGATAATGCGGCTTATGCGGTTCACGATTATGTTTGGGTTTATAATACAAATGTCGGGCATAGCAAGCGGAAATTCACAACCGCCCATCGTTCAATTTTGCACGCCACCAAAACAAAAAACAATAAATTTTTCAAAGAGCATGTGGTTCAACCCTATAAAAATCCCAACGATAAGCGCATTCGCCAACGAATTGCCGAAGGGCATAAAGGGCGAATGCCGTACAGTTGGTTTTACTTTGATTTGGTAAAAAACGTTTCAAAAGATAAAACATTTCACGCCGCACAAATTCCGTTGCCGCTGGTTGAAATGCTGATAAAAGCGTCCACCCAAAAAGGGGATGATGTGTTCATTCTATTTGGCGGCTCCGGTTCGGAAGTTGTATTGTGCCAGCAGTTGGAACGAAATTTTATCTCTTGCGAAATACACCCCGATTATTACCGGTTGATTCTTGACCGTTTGGAACATAACGGCGCCATTCGCCCCGAATATCGCTTGCAATATCGCCAAACGCTAGAAAAGAGTGCTGCTGCTCAATTGCGCTTGTTGGAAAAGTAACCGTCACAACCATTTCTCCAGCGCATCCTGCACGGTGGCGGTGATTTCCGCCAAATCGTCCGCCGTTTCCCCTTCGACGCGCCAACTGAGCGCGGGCTGGGTGTTCGATGGTCGCACCAGCGCCCAACCGCGTGGAAAAAAGATTTTCACGCCGTCAATCTCATCCTGCGGATACTCGCTGAAATGCGCTTTCAGTTTCGCAATCACTGCCGATTTTTCCCCGTCGGGGCACGCCACCCGCCGGTTGGGCGAGGTGTGATAGCGCGGCAAATCGGCAATCAGCGCAGATAACGGGCGCGATTGCCCCGCCAACAGATTCAGCAGATGCACCGCCGCCAAAATCGCATCGTCAAAACGAAACTCATCATCCATAATGAAAATGTGCCCCGCCGACTCCCCGCCGAGTTGCGCGCCGACTTCCTTCATCTTTTCATGCACAAAAGCATAGCCCACCGGCGCAGCGATTGCCGTGCCGCCGTGCGCCGTCACATCATCCGCCAGCGCGCGGGTGCTGGAAGCATCGTGTACCACCGTCACCGCGCCGACCTGCGCCGCCAGCCGCCGCGCCAGCAGCATCAAAACCACATCGCCGAAATGCACGCCGCCGCGGTCATCAATCAGCGCCAGCCGGTCACCGTCGCCGTCAAACGCAAAACCGCAATCGGCATTATTTTGCCGAACCGCGTCCACTGCCGCCGCGAGCGCATTTTCGGCGGTAGGGTCGGGGTTGCGGTTGGGGAACGTGCCATCCAACTCGGTGAAAAGTTCGATGACGGTGTGTCCCAGCCGCCGCAGAAACGCCGAAACCACCGCACCATTCGCGCCGTTGCCGCCATCCACCACAATTTTCAGCGACCGTCCGGGCATCACCAGCCGCTCCAGCGCGTCCAGATACGGCATCAACACATCGCGCGGCATCGCCAACCCGTCGCCCTGCGGAAAGTTGCCCGCCTGCGCCCGCCGGTACAGATTTTGCAGCGTGTCGCCCGTCAGCGTGCGAGACTCATCGCGCAATTTAAAACCGTTATCGGCGGGGGGATTGTGACTCGCTGTGACCATGATGCCGCCGTTTGCCTGAAAATAGTCCACCGCAAAATTGAGCGCGGGGGTGGGAACCAACCCCACATCGAACACAGTTGCGCCGGTGGCGGTCAGACCATCCACCAGCGTTTGGCTGATGCGCGGCGAACTTTGCCGCACGTCGCGCCCCACCACCAGCGTCGGGGCGGGCGTATTTGCGGCAAAATGCGCACCCATCGCCTGCCCGATGCGGAAAACGATGTCGTCGGGCAGGTCACGGTCGGCATTGCCGCGGATGCTAAACTGTCGAAAGATGTTCGGGTTCATAAAATGCTCGTGATTCGTGATTCGTGATTCGTGATTCGTGATTCGTGATTCGTGATTCGTGATTCGTGATTCGTGATTCGTGAAATGAGCATAACATCTGTGGGATGATTGTCAAATCACGCATCACGTTTTCACGCATCACGCTTCACGTTTTTGTTGACAGAGTGCGCCGGGTCATCTATACTATTTTAAACTGCAAAAAATCTCATATCAATCAAAGGAGATGGAACGATGGCGATAAAATACACATACGTTGGTCATGCAACCCATTTTTTGGATGTGAACGGTACAAAAATTGTCATTGACCCGTTTTTTGGCGATAACCCCAGCACCGACATGGCAGCGGATGCGGTGGAAGCCGATTATATTTTGCTGACACACGGACATTATGACCATGTGGCGGATGCGGTGGCAATTGCCAGACACACGGGCGCAACCGTGGTGAGCAATTTTGAAATTTCCAACTGGCTGGGACAGCAGGGTGTGCCGCAAGAGCAACTGCACGCCCAGCACATCGGCGGCGGATTCAATCACAGTTTCGGGTATGTGAAATTGACCATTGCCCATCACGGCTCCGGGTTGCCCGATGGCAGCGACGGCGGCAATCCGGCGGGGCTGCTCATCACCGCCGACGGCAAAAAGTTGTATTTCGCCGGCGATACCGGTCTGTTTTACAGTATGAAACTCATCGGAGAAGAAGGGCTGGATTTGGCGGTATTGCCCATCGGCGATAATTTTACGATGGGACCCGATGACGCGCTGCGCGCCGTGAAATTGCTGTCGCCGAAAGTGGTGGTTCCCAGCCATTACGATACATGGGAACTCATCGCGCAAGACCCGCAAGCGTGGAAAAATCGGGTGGAAGCGGAAACCGACGCGAAAGTAGCAGTGCTGAAACCGGGCGAATCGCTGGACGTGTAACTCGGGGGCGGCACACCGCTCCGGTCGGGAGGAAAATGATGGCGGATTCGCTGGGCGAGATGGTTGAGCGTGCACAGCAGGTAAAAGCCAAATACGAACCCCATCTGCTGAAAAAGAAAAATGTAGTGGGGGTGGGTATCGGTTTTAAACATACACCGCAGGGCGAAAATATCGCTATTATGGTGAATGTGGCACAAAAAGAGCCGCTGTCTGCGCTGGCAGAAGAAGACCGCATCCCCAAAACGCTGGAAGATTTTCCGGTGGATGTGGTGGTTGTGGGTGAAATTCAGGCGTTTTGATGGTTGTCAGTTTTCAGTTATCAGTTTTTAGTTATCAGAAATTTGAGACTGCTAAAAATTGCATACTGACCACTGACCGCTGATAACTATTTTAGGAGACTCTATGGCACTGGATATCGGTGAAGTTGTTTCCACCAAACAGGCAAATGTGCAGCATCTCATTGCGCGCCGAAATGTGGTCGGGGTGGGCGTGGGCTATAAAGTCACGTCCAGCGGTCCCACCGATGAATTGTCGGTGGTGGTGAATGTGGAACGCAAATTGCCGGTGGCGCAACTGGCAGAATCCGACCTCATCCCCAAAAATATAAACGGCGTGCGCACCGATGTGGTGGAAACGGGTGCTATCCGTGCATTTCAGGGGCATCGAGACCTGTGGCGACCGACCATCCCCCCCGGCGTTTCGATTGGGCATTATGCCATCACCGCCGGCACTTTCGGGTGTCTGGTGCGGCGCGGCGACGATATTTTCATTCTCAGCAATAACCATGTGCTGGCAGATGTGAATGCGGGCAATCCCGGCGATGCCATCATCCAACCGGGGCGATACGATGGCGGCACGGATGCAGACCGGGTGGCGACGCTGGAAACGTTTATCCCGCTCGATTTCGGCGGTGATGAGCCGGGCTGCAATATCGCCCGAACCACTGCCGGTGCGCTGAATATGGTGGCACGATGGCTCGGTTCGCAGCACCGGTTGCAGGCGTATAAAAAAACTTCCGGCACAAATTTGGTGGATGCGGCGCTGGCTCGCCCGCTGAATCCGGAGATGTTCACGCCGTATATTTTTGAAATCGGGCGTCCGAAAGGGAGCCGCTCGATTGGGTTGGGGGGGAAAGTGAAAAAAAGCGGGCGCACCACCGGTTACACCGAAGGGCGCATCGTGCAAATTGATGTGACCACTTCGGTGATATACAACGGGCGCGCGGCAACTTTTAACGGGCAGTTGATGGCGGGGGCGATGTCTGCGCCGGGCGATTCGGGGTCGGCGGTGCTGGATGAAGAGAATTATGTGGTCGGGCTGTTGTTTGCCGGGTCGAACAATACCACGCTGATAAACCCCATCGAGCACGTGTTGTCTGCCCTGAATGTGGAAATTGTGACCTGAAAAAATCCGTTCAGGATAAAATTTTTAGGGCGTGTTGACGTTTTGTTTTCAGTGGGAAAAACGCCCTTCGATACGCCCTGCGGGCTACTCAGGATGAAAAATCGGCAAACGTCAACAGAACCTAGTTCACAGATACTGTTAGCATCGTTTTGTTTATCCCGAACTCAGATAAAAAAGGCTTCTCGATTGAGAAACCTTTTTTATACTGCTAATTCTTCGTCTTCCGGGGGGGCTAGCGCAATATCAATGCGCGTTTCCAGTTCGGCGACGGTAAACGGCTTTGCTAGAAATGATTGTTCCTCTACAATGGTGTTGGGGTTGCCGCTCATGAACAATACGGGCACTTCGGGCGCGATACGGTATGCGGCACGCGCCACATCTATGCCGTTCTTTTCTGGCATCCGAATATCAGATAATATCAAATCGTACCTGTTTGTGTTCAACAGTTGAATTGCATCTTGCCCACTGTCTGCAAAATCCGCATTATGTCCCAACGCTGGCAGTGCCTGTTTTAAAAAGTCAATTATCGCCTTGTCATCATCTACAACTAATATTCTTGTCATGGTTTCCTTACCTTACTCGTTATATGCGTAAATATAGTGAGTCCATTATAGCAAATTTTCCGCAAAAAAAGTGTAAATATACCGTAAATCTTTATAATCGAATCTAAAAGTACCTAAAAACTACTTTTTTTGCGCCAAAAATATCATTCGCGGACTCTCTGCATAAAAGAGCGACTGGTCATAATCACCCAATATTTCAGCCACGGCAAATCCTGTGCCGTTTAATAACAACTCCATTTCAAAGCGATGCACATACCGCATGGGGAAATTCAGCGTGTGCCGCCGCATATTTCCCGTTTCATCCATTTCATCCAGCAAAAATGTTACCTGCTGAATTTGCTCATCCAACTGCAACTGCCGAGACACAAACCACTGCATGGTGTTGCCGTCGGGGGTGGTAAACTGTTTCGCCAGTTCCACCCGACCATCTGCTTCTGCCAGTGCGGGCGGGTACGGATGGTACACATCCACCACCAGCCATCCACCGGGACGCAGATGCCGGTGCACGGTTTTCAGCGTTGATTGCTGGTCGGCGATGGTTAGGCAGTGCATAATGGTGTTAATGGGGATGAACGCCATATCGAAATCGGTGCGGGATAAACTGAATTCCCGCATATCTGCCCGCACCAGTGTCGCCTGCTCTCCGAAATCTCCGGCATCAATTTTCTTTTGTGCCGCTGCCAGCGCATCCGCCGAAAGGTCAATACCCGTCACGCGGAACCCCGCTTCGAGCAGCGGGATGGTCACCCGACCGGTTCCGCAGCCAATTTCCAGTATATCGGTTCCCGATTCTGCCGCCAGTGCCAGCCACATTTCAATATCATCGGTGCGGTCGGCGTAAATCAAATCGTAATAGCGGGCAATGGTGTCGAAATCGGGTTGTGTCATCTGGTTTTTCCCGTCGGAAAAAGGTTATCGGGTATGGAAAAATAGAAATGACTCCCCTGCCCCACTTCGCTTTCCAGCCAAATTTCGCCGCCGTGCGCTTCGACTGCCAATTTACAAAATGCCAATCCCAACCCCACACCCTGAATGGTTGCATCGGCAGTGGCGCGGGTAAATTTATCGAAAATGCGCATTTGACTGTCGGGCGCAATACCGGGTCCATCATCGAACACCACAAAAATGTGATGTCCGTATTCTGTTTTCACCGTTACAGTGACGTTGCCGTTGGCAGGCGTGTATTTGATAGCATTATCTACCAAATTGACCAGTACCCGTCGGATAACATTGCAGTCGAGATTGACGGTTTTCCCGGTATTTTCGGGAAAAGTAAGTGTGATTTCTTTAAACTCGGCTCGCGACATAGTTTGGTCTTTTACGGCAGCAAACAGTGAATCCAGCGATACCGGTGCGATATTGAGCGGCAGTGTTCCCCGTTCCAGTTTGCTTAAATCGAGCACGCTGTCAATCAAATCTCGCAGGTACTGCCCACTGCGGTTGGCAAGGTTGATAACTTCCAACAGTTCATCGCGCACATCGGCATCGGCAATATCGTGAACGAGCATTTCCAGCATTTGCACTGCGCCAATAAGCGTGCCGGTGGGACCGCGCAAATCGTGCACAATCATGTTCGTCAAATCTTGCCGCATTGTTGCCAATTGCTGTTTTACGGTAACATCATATCCTGTCCATTGGATGACCAGTTCGCCATCTAAATTTATATAACGGGCAGTCATCTCTAGTGCCACCGGTTGCCCGTATGCGTCTTTGATGACCACTTCTTCAGTGATGGTTTTGCCCGATTTCAG
>JALVZI010000160.1:0-1056 GCA_027022125.1 Anaerolineae bacterium
ATTGCCGTCGGGCGCACATCGGCATTGAACGCCCCGCCCATAATGTGCGCGAAAAATCCGCTGATGGTGTTTTGGTACAGCACCAGCGTGCGGCTGTCACTCAACCGAATTTCGGCGTATGGCACGTGCGGCGCAATCAGCGGCAGATAGAGGTACAGCACGGCGGGCGCAGCGCCCAGCGCGAGCAGTTTCAGCGCGTCGGCAGGGGAGATGCGCCGCCAACCCGCCACCCACAGCGCCAGCAGCACCGCCGGAATGAGCAGCACTGCGGTGCGGTGATGCGTCAGCGATAGTCCCAGCAGCAGTGCCAGCCATTTTCCGTGCCGAAAAGTGAGGGTTTGCACCGCGTCATTCTCGGTGGGGAACAGACGGACGGTCGTCCACAGGATTGCCGCCACAAACAGCGCGTGCAGGCTGTATACTTCGGCGATGAGGGCTTGGCTCCAGAAGGTTTGCCCGAAAGCGAAACTGCCCGCTGCCACGATGGCGGTCACGCGCCGCGCGCCGGTTCCCGCCGCTGGCATGGTGCGGCGGATGATGGTTTCGGTGAGCAGATAGACTGTCGCTACTGCCGCTGCGCCCGTCACCGCCGAAAAGAGGTTCAGCCGCCATGCCACTTCGCCGAAAGGGAGGGCGTGGCTGAAAAGCCAGCCTGTCAGCACATACAGCGGGTATCCGGTGGGATGGGCGATGCCGGGCAGCCACGGCACGAACTGAAATTCGCCGCCGTCGGCAAAAAGTACGGTCGGCGCGAGCGTAGCCAGATAAACCGCCAGCGCTGCCAGCCCGGTTGCCGCAGCGATGGCATATTCGGTTTTGCGGGGGGAAAATCGATGTGTCATTTTCGGGTGTCCGGTGGGGTAGAGGACAATGTGCCATCAAACGGCGTGTTGCGTGCTGCGTAAAGTCTGTCTCAAACTGAAGTTTGAGGCCTGATTGACTGACAAATCTTTTTTTGATACCGATTTTGCGGATTTTCTTCGATTATGTTATGGAAAATTTCGGTTTGATAGAAAATCTGCCACAAATTTTCACAAATTTCACGGACTTTAAATG
>JALVZI010000160.1:1066-3791 GCA_027022125.1 Anaerolineae bacterium
GATTCCCGCTTTCGCGGGAATGACATGCGTTTCCTTTTTCGACCATACACCACAGGATAACACGGTTTTCGAGTTTTGTCAGTCAATCAGGTTTGAGGCTCAAAACTCAAGCCGACTTAATGCAAACTCAAGCCGGATATTCATTTGATATGTAGGGGCGACCCTTGTGGTCGCCCGGAACAGGGCAGCCACAAGGGCTGCCCCTACTTCGGCGCTGTGCGTCACGCAATGACATCCTGAATAATCACGATTCTTTTACGTAAAATTTACTGAAAACCGTTTCATTTTCTGGTATACTATCATTGACCCAAACGAATAGAGTTTACACCGTTTCTCAAATGTTTAGTTTTCAATCTAGTTTTTCTCATCTCTTACCAAGCAGACGGTGGCAAACTCTCCCTCTAATCCTTCTAAATCCTCCTTTTCTCCTTTGGACAAGTCCGAGCGCCACCGTTCGGACTTACCTCTTTTAAACGGTATTTTTCTGCGAAATATCCAGCAGCACGTGTGTTTCGCCGCGACTGGTCTCCATTTGCACCGGATAGCCGAATTTGGTGATGATTTCCAGCACGATTTCATTTTCTGCCAGCACCCACGCTTCAAATTGGGTGATGCCCATTGCCAGCGCGACATCTCCCAGCGTGCGCAGCAGATGCGTGCCCAGCCCCACGTGCTGAAAATCGTCGCGGACGACCACCGCCGTTTCGGCGACGGTGGCATCGGGGGTGGTGCGGCTCAACCGCGCGACCCCCACCGCGTGCTCGCCGTCTTCGGCGCGGATGGTGGCAATCACCGCCGCCTGCCGGCACGGTTGCAGACGCGCCAACTCGGCGGCGCGTCGCCAGATTTCCTGCGGGGGCAGGTCTTTCGGCAGGGTGTGGAATCGCATCCGCCGGCTGTGGTCGGACAGATGATGCCACAAATCAACCAGCAGTGCGGTATCCGATTCTTTTATGGGGCGAACGGTCACCGTGCGCCCGTCGCGGGTGGTAAAGGTGTGGGTGGTCATTCGTAACTCGCTATTTGCAGTTCCGTACCAATGTATAGAGACGGGAAAAACGCCCTTCGATACGCGGTTTGCTCCGCAAACCGCTACTCAGGATGCGTTTTTCCCACTGAAAACGAAACGTCAACAGAACCTAACCTATACCTGAACAGTTACCAATTGTCAGCCAAATGAACCACGCCGAAATTCGTAACTCGCTATTCGTAGTTCGCTATTCGTAACTCGCTATTCGCAACGGAATATCGTCTCTCACCGTGCCGCTGACTTTGCCGCGCATACTCCACGGTCCCGCCCATTTAACATCAATGTGAACCAATTTCCCCTTCAAATTGCGGTCATCTTCAAAAAAGACGAGTTTGTTGGTGCGGGTGCGACCCTTCCATTTGCCGCGATGTTTGGCTTCCACCAAAACTTCGACGGTCTTGCCCATATATTTTTCGTTAATTTCGGTGACAATTTCTTCCTGCAATTGATTGACCAAATCGAGCCGCCGCTTTTTCTCTGCCGGCGGCACATCATCCGGCAGCACTTTCGCCGAAACCGTTCCTTCGCGCGGGGAATACATCGCCGAATGGCAAACATCCATTTTCAGTTCCGCCAAAATGTCGAGCGTGCCCTGAAAATGCGTTTCCGTTTCGCCCGGAAAACCGACGATAACATCGGTGGCGATGCTTGTTTCGGGTAGAAAATGGCGGATGCGGTCAATCAGCCGCCGATAATCGTTCACCGTGTATTCGCGTTTCATCGCCGCCAAAATTTCATCGTGTCCGGCTTGAATTGGCACTTCAATATGCTCGCACACTTTGGGCAGTTCGGCGACGGTTTGCAGCAGGTCATCGGTCATATAATTGGGATGGCTGGTCAAAAAGCGAATCCGCTGCAGCCCGTCAATATCGTTCAGCACACGCAGCAGGTCGGGCAGACGGGGACCGTCCGACACATCATAGCCGTAACGGTCGACAATCTGCCCCAGCAGTGTTACCTCTTTGACGCCCTGCGCCACCAAACTGCGAACCTCGGCGGCAATATCGCCGATGGCGCGACTGCGCTCGATGCCGCGCCGCGCGGGAATGATGCAATAGGTGCAAACGTGACTGCATCCGTACACAATCGGCACGTGCGCGGTGACCAAATTATATCGCTCGTGCGCGGGCAGAATCAGGTCGCCGTCTTGCAGGGCGTAGCGCGTTTTCAGCGCGGCATCTTCCTGCGGCACGGATTCTCGCCCCAGCAGATGATTCACCAGCGGACCCGGTTCGCTGGGGGGCATAAACACATCAATGTGCGGAAACGCTTTTTTCAGGCGCGGATTGCCCTTCACGCCGACCATACAGCCCATCAGTGCAATGGTGCGGTCGGGTTTCTGCTGTTTGAGTGGTTTCAGTGAGTTGGCGAATCCGGTGGCTTTATCTTCCGCGCTCTGGCGAACCACGCAGGTGTTCAGCACAATCACATCCGCCTCGGCGATGGCGGGCGTGTGGCGATAACCCAATTTCTCCAACTCCGACCCCACCCGCTGCGAGTCGGCGACATTCATTTGACATCCGGTTGTCCAGATATGGTATTTCATTCGGTAAAAAATCCTTTTTAACCTCAGTTCGGGATAAAGTTTTCAGTCCACAGATGAACACAGATGAACGCAGATTTTCACAGAAAAAATAAAAAATCAGTGTAAATCTGTGTGAATCTGTGGACTATTTTTTATCTCACTTGGGCATT
>JALVZI010000161.1 GCA_027022125.1 Anaerolineae bacterium
GAGCGGGGGAACGTGCTGGCGCGCGCCAAATCTTTCGCCGCCGATTTTGTCACCGCCGATATTGACCTGTCCGGCATTCTGCGCCAGCGATTGCGCGACCCGCGCCGCCGCAAAAATACCTCATATCACATTTCATACAAAACGCTGCAAACCGTATCGCTGCCGCCGTTGAACGGCGACACGCCCAAACCCGACCGCCCGCCGCAAATTGCCCCGCAGAAAGAATCGCTGGACGAAATTTACAGCGCGCTGGTGCTGGGCACGCGAGACTATCTGCACAAAAACGGATTCCGGCAGGTGGTGATTGGGCTATCCGGCGGCATTGACTCTGCGCTGGTGGCGTGCATCGCCGCCGATGCGCTCGGTGCGGAAAACGTGGTCGGCGTTTCGATGCCCAGCCGCTATTCATCCGACCACAGCAAAAGCGACGCCCAGCAACTGGCGGAAAATCTCGGCATTCGGTATGAAACCATCCCCATCGAACCGATTTTCAGCGGCTATCTGGAAACGCTCGCGCCGCATTTTTCCGGCACCGAACCGAATGAGGCGGAAGAAAATTTGCAGAGCCGCGCCCGCGGCAACATTTTGATGGCGCTGAGCAATAAATTCGGCTGGCTGGTGCTGACCACCGGCAACAAAAGCGAAATGTCGGTGGGATACGCCACGCTGTACGGCGATATGGCGGGCGGTTTTGCGGTGATAAAAGACGTGCCGAAAACGCTGGTGTACCGGCTGTCGGAATATCGCAACACGCTCGGCGCGGCGATTCCGCAGAACATTTTGGAGAAACCCCCCTCGGCGGAATTGCGCCCCGACCAAGTGGACACCGACTCGCTGCCGCCGTATGACGTGCTGGATGATATTTTGCAAGCGTATGTGGAAAACGATTTCAGCATCGGCGAGATTGTGGCGCGCGGGCACGATATTGACACCGTGCGGCGGGTGGTCAAACTGGTTGACCGCAACGAATACAAGCGCCGTCAGGCTCCGCCGGGCGTTAAAATCACCGTGCGCGCATTCGGCAAAGACCGCCGCCTGCCCATCACCAACCGGTTCACGGACAGATAGCGGTATTTTCGCATCCCACAACGGGCGACTCACACGAGTCGCCTTTTTTGTTGCAATGTGGCAGGGTGGCAGGTTTTTGGTTCAAAGTTTCAAGGTTCAAGGTTGCAGGGTGGCAAAGTAGCAGGGTAGCAAGGTGGCAAGTCTCACTTTCTCACCGGCACACTTTCTCACTATCTCTATCTCTATCTCTATCCGTCTCACGCATCACGTTTCACCAATTTCCAATCAGCGAATGACAAATGACAACGGACAAATGACAAACAACAAATCTCAAAAAAACGCTAAAGTTTTCCATAAAACTGCCGATAATGGGAGTGAAAAGGAAATGAAGGTGTCAGTAAGGGAGCAAATGGTATGATTGACAAAATTTCCGGAAATATGTCCACCGGATATACCAGAGAAACCAAATTTACCAACGAAGCCGCCGAAACGGAACAGAACAAACTCCGCGCGGTAACCCCCGCCGCCGAGTTGGAACTTTCGGAAGAGGCGCAATTGCTGCAAAAGGCGATGCAAGCCGCGCAGGATGCGCCCGATGTGCGGGATGATGTGGTGCAGGGCATCAAGAGCCAAATGGATGCCGGCAACTATCAGGTTGACCACAAACAGTTGGCAGAACGGATAATTTCGCTGTTGGCGTGAGGGATGTCACATGGCAGAAAAAGTGCCGCAAGCGACAATCGAAGCGTTGGAAACGGTACTCGCCAGCGAAGCGGCGGAGTATCGCCGGATGGTGGCGCTGACAGCCAATGAGCAAACCGCACTGAAACGCGGCGATATGGTCACGCTGAACGAGACCATCCGCCAAAAACAGGCATTGCTGCCGCAGTTGAACCGCTGGGCAAAACGCCGCGAGCAACTGACGGCATCGCTGGCGGCGGCGCTGCATCTGCCCGCCGATGCCACCCTGACCGATTTGCTGGCAACCATCGGCGATACGGTTTCGGACACGCTGATTACCCTGCGAGAAGAGTTCATCGAGTTGATGGAGCAATTGATAACCCTGAATCACGCCAATAAACTGATTTTGCAGACAGAACTGGCGCGGGTTGATTCCACATACCGCTATATTGCGTCGCTGTTTTCCGAGCCGGAACCCGTTTATGCGCCCAATCGCACGGGGAATGGCACGGGCACACGCGGCAATATCCTGAATTGGGAAGTTTAATGTGAGGTAGTGTTATGACCACAACGCTGTTCGGCAGTTTAAATACCGCATTTCGCGCACTGCAAACGATGCAGATGGCGATTCAAACCACCGGGCACAACACCGCCAATGCTGCTACCCCTGGTTATTCGCGGCAGCGCGTTCTTTTTTCTGCCAGCACACCATACACCATTCCCACCCATTACCGCGATATGGCAGCCGGGCAGGTCGGCACGGGTGTTACCGCCGGCGCCATCCGCCGCTACCGCTCCGAGTTTCTGGATTCGCAGATTCGGCAGCAAACGTGGAGTTTAAAGGGCTGGGAAACGCGGCAGAATGTGTTCCAGCAGGTGGAAGTTACGCTGAACGAACCGTCTGACACCGGTATCAGCGCGCATCTGGGGAATTTCTTTTCGGCGTGGCAGGATTTGGCGGCGACCCCCGACAGTATGGCGGCGCGGACGCATGTCGCCGAAACTGCCGCCGAATTTGCGGGCACGATGCGCGGCACATACCAGCAATTGAGCGCGCTCCGGTCGGATTTGAATGACCGGGTGGATATGCAAGTGACCAAAATTAACGATTTGGCGCATCGGATAGCGGATTTGAACGAATCCATTTCTCATGTGGAAGCGCTGGGTCAGCAGCCGAATGATTTGCGCGATGAGCGCGACGCGGTGCTGAAAGAATTGTCGGGTATGCTGAACGTGACCATCGGTGAAACCGATTCCGGCGCATATTGGGTCAGCACCGGCGGGCGGATGCTGGTCGCCGACCATTCTGTGCACGAGATGGCGGTGGAAAAAGATACTGCCAACGATTTGCTGTATAAAGTGACGTGGGCGGATACCGGCGAAACCGTCACGGTAAAAGGTGTGCCGCTGGACAGCAATTTGACGGCGGCGGATGGAAAAATGCTGGAAGGGGAATTGGGCGGCACGTTTGTGGCGCGCGATTTGATTATCAACCGCAAAATGAGCCAGTTGGATGATATGGCAAACGCGGTGATGAACGCGGTGAACAGCACCCATCAGACCGGATATGATATTAACGGCAATTCCACCGCCGGACAGGATTTTTTCACCGGTACGGGCGCGCGCGATATTGAAGTGAGCGCGTTCATTTCCGGCGATTATGGGCATATCGCCACGGCGGGCGCGCCGAATGCACCCGGCGACGGGTCGGTGGCGCTGGCAATTTACCAACTTTCCGATGCGCCGCTGATGAATGGCGGCACAACCAAAATCGGCGATTACTATCGGGCGCTGATTGGCGAGTTGGGGCAGGATGCTCAGCAAGCCGATATTATGACCCAGAACCATCAACTGCTGGTGGATCATCTGGAAAACCGGCAGGAACAGATTGCCGGCGTGTCACTGGATGAAGAATCGGTGCATCTGCTGGAATACCAGCGCACATATCAGGCGGCGGCGCGGGTGATGACCACTGTGGATGAAATGCTCGACAAAGTTATCAACGGTATGGGATTGATTGGGCGATAGTTAAATCTGATAGCGCGCAGTTTAACATTTGGCAAGAGTGGATTATGTAATAGAAGTTCTGCCCCCTCCCCC
>JALVZI010000162.1:0-3547 GCA_027022125.1 Anaerolineae bacterium
GCCGGCACCGGTGTGGCGGCAGGTCCAAGTTACCCGTACAAAATTCACAACATTTTCACCAAACCGAACGGAGCAATCACTCAAATTCGCGGACACATCCAAGATAGTGCCGGTAATCCGGTGAATGGTATCCGCGTTCGGGTGCGAATCGGGTCGTTCTGCACAGTGTCGGTTCCCAGCGGCACACCGGGCGTCTATCCCCCCGGCAATTATGATGTGCTGCTGGATAATCGCGCCAAAGACGGTGACTGGCTGGTGGCAATTGTTGACCGTCCCACCGACCCGAAAGTTACTCAGTGCGACCCCGGTGCAGCCCAACTATCGGAAGAAGTCACCGTGCACACCACCCACACCGACGGTGTCGTTTTTGTTGAATTTGATAAAGTTCAATAACCGGCACAATCCAAAAACAAAAAGCCCGGCAGAGTATGCCGGGCTTTTTTCTGCATTGACAAAACCTTGTCATAATGATATGCTAATTGCATCATTAGACCTCTTGCAAAAGTCTGTCATACCGGAATTTCCCGCAGGGAAATATCCGGTATCCAGAATAAAACGATGGATTCCCGCGAAAGCGGGAATGACATCAGAGAAAATATAGCAAAAAATCACCTTTCATAGCTTTACAAAACAATCTCAAACCAAATTTGGCACTTTTGCAAGGGGTCTATTATAGTAATTCATGTTACACAATGTGAGATTTATACCAAGCATTTGATACCGAGTAAAGACGTAGGGGCGGCTCGCGAGCCGCCCCTACTCCCGCCATTATATTTCTGCTTGCCAAGGAAATTCAAATCCTCGGCTACGTAACATCAAACAGTAAAGTTAGGGGATGTGGTATGCCAACTTACCCGGATATTTTGAACGAATATGTTGACGCCTCCGAGCGGTATGAAGTTGACGGGTTGCAATTTGTCGCGTATGTTGACCCCGCCGCGATTACCCCCGGCGAAGGTGCGGCGGTTTTTCTTTACCTGCAAAACACGCTCGATACCCCGCTGGAAATTGAGTTGAAAGTTCACCCGCCCACGGTGGGACGTTTCCGCCCGCAATCCATCCTCCGGTTCGAAAAAGAGGTTTACACCCGCCGCCTGCCGGAAACCGAAGTCGGTATTTGGGGTATACCGTTCACCATTACCACCGTTTCTCCCGGAAAACACACGCTGGAACTGGAAATAAAAGTTTCGCACCCCAAAGATGCCCGCAAAATCCGCGAGCCGAAAATGGAAAACCCGCTGAAAACGCTTCCCATCGATAATTTCATCGGGCTGGGGTTGGTCAGTGTGGTTGGTGTGCCATATACCGTCCGCAGCGGGAAAAAAGTAAAATTACCGCTGTCCATCACCAATGCACCCGCAACAGAAACCCAGCAAGAGTCATTAAAAGAAACCTACTCAAAACTATGGGATAGAGACACCGGGCATTTGCAGCATCAGGCACAACAAAACATCAATAAAAATCGGGCTATCATTTTAAACGATTTGAAAAACAGCGAATCGTTGTTTGTCGCGCTATACGCAGAAACCCAACAGCGATTCGCCGATTCCGGCTTGCCATTGCGCGTGGGCGAAGCCATCGCGTTAGGAAAATTGCTCACATACACCTGCCACCTATTTCTCAAATCGGGAACCCTACAAGATGGATTGCTGGTTCCCATTTGGGAACGCGCCCTTTTCAATCAATATCCCACCGACAATACGCTGCAAACCCTGCGAGACATCGGCTACCGGCATATTATGCGGCTTGCCATCGCCATCAGTTTCGGTATGGTGGAAAAAGGGGTGGGCGCGCTGCCATGGAGCCGGGAAGAGCGAGACGGCGTTCAAGAATATATTGTGGATGCGCTGGAAGACGGTTTGCCACTGGAAGAAGATTTTTTGTATCTGCCGCTGATGCTGGCTGCCGTGCAAATTTTAAAACATATTCGCCTGCCCAATGAAGATGTCGCCCATACCATCCAACTGGTTCATAAAGCGAGAAAAGCGCGCACCAACCTGTTTACCGATGAAGATACCGCCCCCGCCGATGCTATGTACAAAAAGTTTCTGGCGGCACTCGCCAAATAAAAAAAGCCGGATGGAAAACCATCCGGCTTTTTGAGTGCCCTCAGTTCGGAGTTTTTGTCATTCCGGAAATTTCCGCAGGAAATTATCCGGAATCCACTAGAAAACACTTCTGGATTCCCGCTTTCGCGGGAATGACATGGGTTGATTTTTGGGAAAATGAGCGATTCTCTTTTTCCGGAGAAAACTCCGAATTTAGGGCGTTTTTCCCTGCCGATTTTCACCCTTCGATACGCCCTACAGGCTACTCAGGATGAAAAATCGGCAAACGTCAACAGAACCTAGATTGAATACAACTTTTTCCGCATTACCCTATGTTAATTTTTTTCTCCAACTCGCTGCGGCGTTCCTCGTAGGCTTTTTTTCCCTCCGAAAGCACCGACTCGAATTTCTCGGTAATCATCCGTTGGGTCTCTTCGCCACTTTGGGGCGCAATCAACAGCACCGCAGCCGCACCGATTGTCGCACCAACCATCATTCCCACCAAAAATTTTATCGCTCGCATGGGTTTCCTCCATTTCTCGCGGTATTTCGGTTTGATACCCATTTCTCCGCAGAAAGTATAGCAGAAAACCCGTCCGCGACACAATTCACAAACTATTTTTGGGCGTGGGGTTCCACCGGCAGCCAAATGGTGAAAGTTGTCCCGTGTCCGGGGCGGCTGGCGGCTTCGATGTGCCCGCCGTGCGCTTTGACGATATTATAGGCAATTGCCAACCCCAATCCCGTGCCGGTATGCCCTTTGCGGCTTTTTTCAACCTGATAGAATCGCTCGAAAATGCGGGGCAGGTCTTGGGGGGGGATGCCCGCACCGGTATCACTGATGGCTATTTTGGCAAATTTTTTCGCCGATGATTGCCCCCGCCGCCGGATGACGGTGGACGCATTCGGCGGCACACCGTCCTGCCCGCCGGAAATGGTAATTTTCCCGCCGGTGGGTGTATATTTGATGGCGTTATCCAAAATATTGGTAAAAACCTGTTTCAACCGGTCGCCGTCGCCCAAAATTTGCGGCAATGCCTCCAACCGATTTTCTACCGTGATGTGTTTTTTCGCCGTTTGCACCGCTAAACTGTCGAGCGTGATTGCCAGCAAGCCGTTCAAATCCACCGGATGGGCTTTTACCGCCACCTGCCCGGCATCTATCCGCGCCAAATCGAGCAAATCGTCCACCAGTCGCCGCATCCGCGAGGCTTCATCAAAAATGATGCGCGCCGCGTGCTCGCGTGCCGCCGTGTCGTGCGCGGTTCCGTCCAGCAGTGCCTGCGAAAATCCCTGAATGGAGGTCAGCGGGGTTTTCAAATCGTGCGACACGTTCGACACAAAATCTTTCATCGCCTGCTGGCTGGATTGTACCTGCCGGGTCATACTGTTGAACGCGGTTGCCACCTGCTGCACTTCGGCGGGACCATTTTCCGGCACTTTTTGAGAATAATCGCCGCGAGCAACCGCCGCCGCCGCCCCCGAAACTCGTTTCAGCG
>JALVZI010000162.1:3557-12076 GCA_027022125.1 Anaerolineae bacterium
CGGGGTGGCAAGCGAGCGGACAATTAACCAGCCCAAAAAGAACGCCACCAAAAAAGCGATGACAGCCGCCACCAAAAAACCGCTCCACAAATCGAAAAAGAGGGTCAAACTGGTTTGCGGCAGTGGCGACACCAGCACAAAAAAGAGGCGGGGCGCAACTTGCTGCGCCACAAAAATTATCGGCGTGCCATCGGGGGCGGTGCTTCTGCCACGGCGCTGATTGTTGCGAACGGGAAATACCCGCAAACCGTCATTGGTAGACAGCGAAACGTTTTCGCCCATCCACGTTTTGTCACTGTCAAAAATAATGTTGCCCCGATTGTTGACCAGTAGCACACGGTAATCGGTGTGGGATAAATTTTGCGATATTCTCTCAAAAAGATCTGCCGGTGTGCGGCGGACGGGGCGGTTTTGGAGGACTGTTTTTTGTATTTCGGGAATCAGGCGGCTAATTTCCGCCGACATCCGCAATTCAACCACGCGGGTTTGCAGCGGACGCGCCACAATCACCAGCGCCACCATCGCCACGGTTAACGTTACGGCGATAACCACGGCATAGGATAAAACCAATCGAGATTGCATGCCTTTAAACATAATTGCTCACTCGTTTTGCACGAGTTTGTAACCAATGCCCCACACTGTTTCGATGGAAAGATTGCTGTGTGCCAATTTTTTGCGCAAATGGGCGATATGTACATCTACCGTGCGGGTCTCGCCGAAAAAGTCGAATCCCCATGCCAAATTCAGCAATTGTTCGCGCGACAGCGCTTTGCCCTGATTTTGCATCAGCGCCGCCAGCAAATCGAATTCTTTGGTGCGCACATCCACCGGCTGGTCGCCGACAAAAACTTCGCGGGTGTCGAGCGACAGGCGCACATTTCCGGCGGAAAGTGTTTTCGCGCCGCCGGCAGCGCCGGACATCGGCGGTGCACCCCGGCGCAACACGGCTTTCACTCGCGCCACCAGTTCGCGGGGATTATACGGTTTGGTCATATAATCGTCCGCGCCCAGTTCCAACCCGACAATTTTGTCAATATCATCATCTCTGGCGGTGAGCATAATGATGGGCAAATTGCTGTTTGCCCGCACGCGGCGGCACACTTCCCAGCCGTCGAGTTCGGGCAGCATCAAATCGAGCACCACCAGTACCGGTTTCACGGTTTCTATTTTTTGCAGGGCTTCCAAACCCGTTTCGGCGCTTTCAACGGCAAAGCCTTCGTTTTCCAGATACATTCGCGCCAGTTCGATGATATTTTTCTCGTCGTCAACCACTAAAATTGTGTCTTTTTCCATAGAATTTCCCGTAAGCATCGTAACTGTTCAGTCAAAGGTTAAATAGAACACAGATAACGCAGCAGACACGGATGGACGCAGATTTCAGATGTTAGGTGTCATACGTCAAGACATCGTTTCGCGCAGCGGAGACTATTGCCAAATGTATGAATTGGATTTGTGGTACAATGTTGGAGATTGCTTCGCCTGCGGCTCGCCATGACATTTTCCGACCCTTTCCGTAGGGGCGACCTTTATGGTCGCCCGCAACAGGGCAGCCACAAGGGCTGCCCCTACGATTATTTAAGGCGAACACTGCACGCCGAACAGTTACCAACGATTTGCGAAAAGATGCCACTATCGGTACGAAACGATGTGTTGGCGCATTACAAGTAACTATTCAGCATATCATTGCAAAGACAACAAGCATAAAACGTGACGTTGGACGGGCGGTTGACTTTGAACTTGAAACCGGAGACCTTGGCTCGGAGCGGGAAGGCTCTCTGTTCCGATAGTGTGTGGTCATCCCTTTATTTCCCAATTCATTGTTGTGCTTGCCCCCATGTACAGTTATAAAAATTATACCGTCTTTTGGCTCGATTGGGTAGTGGGATTTGTAAAACCTTTGTAAAAAAGGCGCACAATGTTGTCTCATGCAACCGTAGGGGCGGCTCGCGAGCCGCCCCTACGGATTTTGCGTGGATTCTCTTGGTTTCGTAGGGGCACGCTGCAGCGTGCCCCTACGTTTTCCCGTTTTCCTGAATATACAAAAAAGAGGAAGAAACCGGCGGTTTCTTCCTCTTTACGGGTGTCGAAAAAATTTACAGTGCAGATTTGGCTGTTTCTACCAGCGAAGCGAATGCTTCGGCGTCGTTCACGGCAACATCAGCCAGAACTTTGCGGTCGAGTTCCACACCGGCAACTTCCAAACCGTGCATAAATTTGCTGTACGAAAGCCCGTTTTGCCGTGCGGCAGCGTTGATGCGGGTTATCCACAAGCGGCGAAAATCTCGCTTGCGGTTGCGCCGGTCACGGTAGGCATACGTCAGCGATTTCATCATCGCTTCATTGGCTCGACGGAACAACCGATGTTTTGTGCCACGCTGCCCTTTGGTAAAAGCCAGCACCTTTTTGTGCCGTCGTTGCGTTTGCGGACCACCTTTTACTCTCATTGTTAAAACCTCTTATTTTTTCTTCAAATACGGTGCCAGCTTGGCGACACGTTTTTTGTTGGCATTACCTTTTACTTCGTGCATATCTTCCAACGCGCGCAAAACGCGTTTGGCTTTTTTGCGCCGCAAGTGGCTTTTTCCAATTTTTGTACGCATCAACTTGCCTTTGCCCGTTACGCGAAAGCGTTTGGCAGTTGATTTATGAGTTTTAATTTTCGGCATAAGAAATACTGCTCCCCATAAAGTCTATTGTGTTTTTGATTTTATCGGCGCCAAAATCATTATCATTGTGCGCCCTTCAAAAGCAGGTTTACGCTCTACAATTGCCACATCGCTCAACCGCTCGGCGACTTCCTGCAATTTCTCTCGCCCGACTTCGGGGATGTACCGCTCTCGCCCCCGAAACCGAACGCGCACTTTCACTTTTGCACCGCGCAGCAACCATTTTCGAGCATCCCGCAATTTAAAGTTGATGTCGTGTTCGCCGGTTTTCGGGCGCAGTTGAATCTCTTTAACTTCTGTTTTCACCTGCGCTTTTCGTGCCTGCCGTTCCCGCTTCGATTTGGTGTACATAAACTTCCCAAAATCAATCAAGCGGCAAACCGGCGGTTTTGCCTGCGGTGCAACTTCTACCAAATCAAGCCCGGCTTCTTGTGCTCGTTCCAACGCCTCCGAAAGCGGCATAATACCGAGTTGTTCGCCATCTGCGTCTATAACTCGAACTTCTTTTGCTGTTATTTGCCGATTTATTCGCTGCGTTGGTTCTGCGTTTTTTCGAGTGGATGTTCTTCTAGCGGCTATTGTTACTCTTCTCCCTGCTACAAAATACAAAAAATAACCGCACCTTTTGCGGCGGCTTTGCGACTGTGGAATATATCATATCGGTGTAATTTCGTCAAGTTGACCATCTCAACACAGCGCGTCACGGCACTTTTGCGGCAAATCGCATCGATTCTATTTGTGGGGGTTTATATATGTGGAACGAACATCATGCATTCGCAATTTCAGGAGGACATCCTATGTCAAGCAAACTCATCAGCCCCTTTGCCTCACCGATGCCCAATGTACCGGTGAAAGAAGGTGCGCCCCCCATCGAGCGCCCCACCAAAGAAGAAATCGCCGCATTTCCGGCGGAAGCGCAAGCGTTGCTGGATAAAACCCGCGCCGTGCAAACCGAACTGCTGGCAAACGGCAACTACCGGCTCGACTCGCTGCAGGGGCGACATTTTCTGCTCGCCGGGGCGACGGGACCCGGCATCGGCGGAGCGTTGGCGGTTGCCGCGCTCGATTTGCTGAAAGCAGGCGGCAGCGTCACCGTCATCGGGCGCGATTTGTCGAAATCCATCAATTTTGAAACGGGGAAAGCCATGCAGGCGCAAGCCGAAGCCGCCGGTTTCGGCAATCGTTTCCACTGGTTGAATGTCGGTATGGCGCTGGAAGGTCGGCATTTCGAGAAAATCGTTTCAGCGCTGAAAGAAGCCGGCGCGAACCATATCGTGTATGTCAACACCGTCGCCGCCGCAAACTCCGGCATGCTGCCCGGCATGCCGCCCGTTTATGTGAAAGATGTGGATGAAAGCGGTTTTTTCCAGTGGAAATTGATGCCGCTGGACGACCGCGCTATTGCCGCCACAAAATTTGTGATGGGCGAAATGGCGGTGCAGTTTCCGCAAGCGCTGGAAAAGGCGGGCATTTCGGTCGATATTTCGGTGTTTGCCGATTGGCGCGGCAGCCGAGACAAACTGGGGCGCGACCCGTCGCAGCCGGAATACGGGCGGCAGGGGGCATACTCCACCAGTTTGTACCTGCCGAAAGAAATCATCCAAAACGAAGTTTCCGCCAATTACGGCTCTGGGCGGAAGATGATTGACATTTTTTACCCGATTATGCGCACCCGCGCCCTACCGTTCATTCCCGGCGGCACAACGATGGCGCAGGTGTATGACACGCTGATGCGCAAAGCGGGCATTCGGCGGATTGAGCAGCCCGAATTGGCGCTGAACACCCTGCAAGTCATCGCCGACACGCTGGCGGAAAAACTGTACAACCCCTTCCCGCGACTGGATGCTCACGAAGCCCCGCTGGATGACTGGTTTTATGAAGTGGTGCAGCGGCTCACCACCGATGAAAACAGCGATTTCTATTACCGCCGTTGGATGGAAGGATAGCGCGCCAGCGGTTTTCCGTTTTTCAGTCCACAGATTAAATAGAACGCGGATAACGCAGATGATACGGATAGTCACGGATTTTTTCTATGTTTTATCTCACTGCGGCGGCATTAGCGGCATTATTTGTAGGTAACTACTTACCGCACACTGCTCGCCTCGAATAATCGTAGGGGCAGCCCTTGTGGCTGCCCTGTTTCGGGGCGACCATAAAGGTCGCCCCTACGGATTTTGGCGCGAATTGACCGATTTTTTTCGGTTTCGTAAGGGCGGCTCGCGAGCCGCCCTTACGCCTTTATTTTCGTAGAGACGCCCAAATTGGGCGTCTCTACGGTTTCAGACAAATAGTTTGTTCAAAATACAATCACATGCTGAATAATTACAAAAAATCTGTGTTTATCTGTGTCCATCTGTGGACTGTTTTTCAGCCTTCAATACGCAACACGTTTTACGCAATTTACCCCATCTCACCGAAATGGTACAGAATTGCCGCCGTGGCGGCGATGCCCGCCGTTTCGGCGCGCAAAATTCGCCGACCGAGCCACACCGGTTGAATGCCGTTTTGGCGGGCGATGTCCACCTCTTTTTCCGAAAATCCCCCCTCCGAGCCGATGAACAGACTCACCCGCGGCGGCGATTGCACCTGCGCCAGCGCCGAGCGCAGACTTTCGCCCGCCGCTGCCCCCTCCCATGCCAACAGACGCACCCCGTCCAACCGACCTGCGCGTTGGCACGCCACCGACAGCATCATCGCCGGGCGCAGTTCGGGCAGTGCGCCGCGCCCGCTCTGTTCTGCCGCTTCCTGAATGATACGCTCCCAGCGGAGCATTTTCTGTTCCACCGCTTCCACATCCGCCAGCACCGACCGTTCCGAAATAACAGGCACAAATTCACTGACACCCAACTCCGTCCCCTTTTGCAGCACCCACTCGAATTTTTGCGCTTTCAGCGTGCCCTGATACAGCGTCACCGGCAGTGACGGTTCGCCCTGTGCCACCCGTTCCGCCAAAATTTCACCTTCCACCCAACTGCGGTCAACCCGAGTGAGCATCACCACATATTCGTTTCCAAAATTATCCAGCACCTCAATTTGCCAGCCGGGGCGCATCCGCAACACATTTTTTATCTGATGCGCCACCTGCCCCGACAGCATCACTTTCGGTTTGGAAATCCATTCTGGGGGGATGAAAAAACGGTGCAATCGAGCCATTGTTTACCTCTATTGAAATTGGGCATGGTTGACGCCCAAAGCATTTTTATCGGTTTTATGCTTTTGCCAACAACTTTCGTGATGCGTGATGCGTGATGCGTGATGCGTGATGCGTGATGCGTGATGCGTGATGCGTGATGCGTGATGCGTGATGCGTGATGCGTGATGCGTGATGCGTGAACGGTATTCATTCAATCGCAATTTGGCAAATTCGCTCATTCGTCCATTCGCTCATTCACCCATTCGCTTACTTCCTGCTTCTTAATTCTGCATTGGGCTGATTTTAATGCTTATGCCGTAAAAGAATTGGACGCCATTAAAATGGCAAATTGTATGGCTTTGTAAAGTTCCGTGCTAATTTCTTCGTATTCCTTGATAATTTCCGGGTCGTTTGGCAAACTCAAATCATTCCATGAACTCATACCGCCAAAGACGTAGGCTTGGGCAGCCGCAGCCAGCAATTGACGGGCTTCTAAAGGAAAACCGGAAGAAGGAAGCATATCCGGGAATGGGAATGCAGGTGCAGGAGATTCTAACGCTTCCAATGAGCTTGTAAAATTTTTCGTCCAGTGCGTTCCTTGAGCGAACTCTTTAGCCCGCAAGACAGCCTGCCTGAGCCTGTCTTTTACCGCACTCATTTCTTGCATGGGTAAAGCACAAGAATTTGGAGACCTAAAACCACGATATTCTACAGACCATGGCTTGTATTCGCCTTCACCGCCTGTTTTCTCAGTGCTTTTCAATGTTGCGGAGGAGTCATGGTTGCGGGCTCCGCGGCATCGAAAAATCTTGCACAGAAGCAACAACAGATTCCGAAAAGTTACCTTGTGGTAGTGCTCTCTCTCCTGTTTTACACTTCTTCTTCCAGTATTGATATGCCCTGTTGTTTTCCATTTTGGAAACCACAGTTCAAAACCCTCGGGCAAATCGGCTTGAATGGCTACTGAAACACCCCCGGAAAAAGCGCTGGCGATATGTGCCGGAATATCCTGCCTTTGGTGGTAAAAATCAATATACCACAAACGAGTTGCTTTTGCCGAGCGCAAAAAAGAAAACCACTCAGAAACACTATTTGCTACTTCTACGCCTTGTGTGTCTTGGCTGCTTTTATAGCGGACAAACTTGATTGAGGAAATGTACTGTAGTGTTGAGTTTGTGGAGAGGTCAACATCTTTACCACTCAAAAATAAATTTCCATGTGCCGCCAAAGCAACAATTTGAGCCACTTTGCCATTCATATATGTTCTCCATCAAAATGAACCATACCCAAAATTGAACTGTGCCAGCGCGTGTGCCATCACAATACCGACACTGGTTGCCAAATTGAGACTGCGTACCCCCGCATGTTTCATCGGGATGGTGTAACACGCCTGCGGATTGTCGTGCAGAAACCATGCCGGTAACCCCGCTGTTTCACTGCCGAACAGAAAATAGTCGCCCGGCTGCGGGTGAATTTCGGTGTACGGACGGTCAACTTTGGTGGTCAGCAGATAACTGCGCGAAATATCCAGCCCGGCGAAAAACTTGTCTCGGTCCGGCTCGTGCCGCATGCGAACAAACTCCCAATAATCCAATCCGGCGCGTTTCAAACGGCGGTCATCCAGAAAAAACCCGGGTTTGCCGACAATCAGCAATTCCATCTCCATCGCCGCGCACAAACGGGCGATATTCCCCGTGTTTTGCGGAATCTGCGGTTCAACCAGCACCACCGTGAACATCAGCGAATCACCTCCCGCCGCAGACGGAATTCCGCCACCCGCTGCTCGTCCACCGTCACGCCGATGCCCGCACCCTGCGGCACGGAAATAGTGCTGTCCGCCGTGTTGAGCGTGAACACCGGTTCGGCAATATCGCGGTGATAATAGCGGTCAGTGGCGGAAATATCGGAGGGCAGCGCAAAATTCGGCAGGCTCGCCAGATGCAAATTTGCCGCCCGCCCGATGCCGGTTTCCAGCATACCGCCGCACCACACCGGCACGCCCGCTTCGGCGCACAGATTGTGGATTGCCAGCGCGTTTGAAAAACCGCCCACCCGCGCCACTTTTATGTTGATGACTCGCGCCGCGTCCAGTTTCAGCGCCAGCCGCGCGTCGCCCGGCGTATGGATACTTTCATCCAAACAAATGGGTGTTTTCAGGTACGATTGCAATTCGGCATGGTCAATAATATCATCGTACCCCAGCGGCTGTTCTATCATTAGCAGATTTAACGGCTCAAATCGCTGAAAGAGCGGGTAATCAGCGATGCGAAACGCTGAATTGGCGTCAGCCATCAGTTTGATGGTCGGATGCTCGCGGCGGATGGCGGTCAGCGGTTCCAGTTCCCAACCCGGCTTGATTTTCACTTTTATGCGCCCGTATCCGGCGGCGATGAATTTATTCACCCGCGCCAACAGCCCGTCCAGCGTCGGCTGAATACCGATGCTCACCCCCACTTCAACCCGTGTTTTCTCCCCGCCGAGCATTTTTTGCAGCGGCACATTTTTGATGCGCGCCAGCCAATCCCACACCGCGTTTTCCAGCGCGGCTTTTGCCATATTGTGCCCGCGCACCATTTTATAGCCGGGGGACGAAAAAATATCGGCGGGCGTTTCAATGGGGTGTCCCAGCAATCCCGGCGCCAGAAAATCTTTCCCCACGTGCCATGCACTGACGATCCTTCCGGCGCCACACTCCGGCCTGTCACCGCCCGCACTCCCCG
>JALVZI010000163.1:0-1720 GCA_027022125.1 Anaerolineae bacterium
AGCCCGCAGGGCGTATCGAAGGGTGAAACCGGCACGATACCACTGCACGCTGAATAGTTTTATATTGAACCTTGAACTTTGAACCTGAAACCACTGGCGGCGCGCAGCGCTGCCGCATACGAATTGCCGGTATTATAGCACAGGCGGCATGAAATCCACATTTTGCCCGCTGTTTTTCGCATTTGAACGACCTCCGCTATAATGACACCGATTTTGGGGGTGATTCCGGTGATAGACCCGACCGACATTCGATTGGATGATGTGGTGCAAATGCGAAAACCGCATCCCTGCGGCGGCGACCGCTGGCAGGTGGTGCGTCTCGGCACGGATATTGGTTTGATTTGTCAAACCTGCGGGCGGAAAGTCTATCTGCCGCGCAGTAAATTTGCCCGTCAAGCCAAACGCATTCTCTCCCGCGGCGCGGAATCGCCGCCGGTGGTGCAGGGATAATCCGTATGAAAAAACGCATCCTCTTTTTGATGTCAGATACCGGGGGCGGGCACCGCGCCGCCGCCGAAGCCATTGATGAAGCCATCCACTATTTATACCCCGACACTTATGACACCATCATCGAAGATTTGTGGAAAGAGCACACCCCGTGGCCCGTCAACCGCATCCCCGATGCATACCCGTGGATGGCGGGACCCGGTGTGCCGATGTGGAAATTGATGTGGGCAATTTCCACCACTATGCAGCCACAGCCGCACAAATTTGTGTTTCCCGGCGTGTCGCCGGTGCTGCGCCGCCGCATCGTGCGCTATTTTCAGGAAACGAATCCCAATTTGATTGTGTCGGTGCATCCGCTGATGAACCATTTGGCGGTGAGATTGCGCGATAAAGCCGGATTATCGCGCGTGCCGTTTATGACGGTTGTTACTGATATGGTCAGCATTCACCCCACATGGATTTGCCCGGAAGTGACACTGTGCACCGTGCCGACCAACCCCGCCCGCGATTTGGCAATCCATTGGGGTATGCGCCCGGAGCAGGTGGTGGTGACGGGGCAGCCCGTCGCGCTGAAATTTTCGCGCATCGGCGGCGATAAAGTGGAACTGAAACGCCGGTTGGGGCTTGCCCCCGACCGCAAAACGGTGCTGGTGGTCGGCGGAGGTGAAGGGATGGGTCCCGTGTTCAAAATTGCGCGCGCCATCGCCAAAACGGCATCGCAGGCGCAGTTGATGGTGGTTGCCGGACGGAATCGGCAACTCAAAACGCAACTCGAAGCCGTCAACTGGGAAATTCCTGCCAAGATTTTCGGGTTCGTAAAAAATATGCCCGATTTGATGGGCGCGGCGGATATTCTGGTAACCAAAGCGGGACCCGGCACTATCAGTGAGGCGTTCATCGCCCGGCTGCCGTTGATTCTGTACGGTTATATCCCCGGACAGGAAACAGGGAATGTAACTTATGTGCAGGAACGGAACGCCGGTATTTTGGCGGAAGACCCGCACGAAATCGGGCGGCTGGTGCGCGACTGGCTGGGCGATTATGCCCCGCTTTTGCAGCAGATGACACGCAACGCGGCATCGCTGGCGCGCCCGCAGGCGGTGCTTGATATTGCGCGGCACATGCATGATTTGATTGAAGCCGGTTGAGCGGGTACAATGAATGACGAATAGCGAGTAGCGAGTAGCGAGTGACGAATAGCGAATGCCCGAATGGGCGAATTTGCGAATGAGCGAATAGCGAATTTTTCGTTGAACTAAATGAAACTTTTGAA
>JALVZI010000163.1:1730-12066 GCA_027022125.1 Anaerolineae bacterium
ATTCCCGCGAAAGCGGGAATCCAGGGTGTTTCGCTATGGATTCCGGATATTTCCCTGCGGGAAATTCCGGAATGACATTAAAAATCCGTGAAATTTGTGGAAATTCGTGGCTGAAATTCAGTCACACAAAAAGTTTCAACCAGTTCGTTATCAAACCGCGCATTGCGTATTTCGTATTGCGTAAATTACGCAATATGCAGCACGCAATACGTTTGCCGAAAACAGATTGACTGCACCCTGTATAGTTACGAAAAATAGCCGTCTGTTATCAACGCAGAGCAGGAAGCAGGAATCATTGCCGGTCGTTCAAATTATCACGCCTCACGTTTCACGCATCACTCATCACGCATCACGTTTTCTTCAGGGGGATATAATGCCTCGGCGAACCGATTTTTCATGGCGGGCATTCTCAATCTTTTTCGCGGTGCTGCTGCTGGTGGTAACCGTGCTCGATTGGCAGAATGACATTCTGGTATGGCAGCAGTGGAGCATTCAGGTGGGGCTGATTGCATTGGGTATGCTGGTGCTCGCCGCCGTCGGTTTTCAATTCCCCGATTTATCTGCACCGCGCGGGGCGTTTTTGGTATTCAGTATCGGTATTTTAACACTCATTCCGGCGGTGCTATTGTCGCTCAATCCCCCCGGCGATTTCTGGTCGCAGTATTTCACCATCGGCTTGAGTATGGCAGCCGGTAGTTTTTTGGGCTTTCTGTTCATCTGGTTGATGGACAAACGGCTGTGAGGTTGACAGCATGGAAAGAGTCCACTGAAAAAAGGTGTAAAAATTGAACCACAGAGGCGCAGAGTCACAGAGAAAATAAGGTTTGAGAACCGGTTATGCAGTGGCATTTGCAAGTTCCGGTGAAAACCTGAGCCAAAACTCAAAAACTTTAAATTCTCCGCGCCTCTGTGTCTCTGTGGTGAAAAATTAACCTTTTTGCAGGTGAGTCATGGAAACATATCAGAAAATAAAATGTAGCGTGGGCATCACCGCGCATAATGAAGAAGCAAACATGGCTCAAATTTTGGAAGCCATGATAAACCAGCGACTGTTCACGGTGGCAATCACCGAAATTATCGTGGTGGCATCCGGTTGCACCGACCGCACCGAAGATATTGTGCGCGAATATATGCAGGTGGATGACCGCATTCAGTTGTTTGTGCAGGAAAAACGCGAAGGCAAAACCAGTGCCATCAACATTTTTTTGGCACACGCCAGCGAGAATATCTGCGTGCTGGAAAGCGGCGATACCGTGCCGCACGAAGATGCCATCGAAAATATGGTGCGCATGTTCGCTGACCCGGCGGTGGGTATGACCGGCGCGCACAAAGTGCCGGTGAACACCCCCGACCATGTGGTGGGTTTTCTGTCGCATTTGCGGCTGAAATTGGAACACCAACTCTGTCTGGAAATTCCCCGTTTGGGCGAACTGATTGCCTTCCGCAAAGTGTTCGACGCCATTCCGCCCGATGTGGCGATGGATGAGGCTTTTGTGGAAGCGCTGGTCATTCGGCGGGGGTTGCAGGTTCGTTATGCCCCCGACGCGGTGGTATTCAACATGGGACCGGAAACGGTGAGCGATTTCATCAAACAGCGCCGCCGCAACCATGCCGGACATCTGTATCTGAAAGAAAAATACGGCTATAAAGTTTCCAGCCTCGATTCGAGCAAAGTGGTCAAACTGGCGCTGGAAGAGGTATGGGGCGCGGTGCGGCTGGTGTGGACGTTGTTCGCGCTGGCGGTGATTGAATTTTACTCGCGCATTTTGGGCTGGTACGATTACCGCATCAAAAAGAAAACCCATGTGGTGTGGGACATCGCTTGGACAACCAAAGAGGTCAAGCGCCCGGTTGACACCAAAGGCATCAACATTACCTCGCCACATTTGCCCGCCAAAAAAGAATGATGAAAGACAAACTGATAACCCTGCTGAAAATCGTCATCAGCGTCGGGCTGATGGGCTATCTGCTGTACCGATTTCTGTCTGACCCCGCCGACCGCGCACTGCTGCTGAACACGCTGACCACCGCCAACTATTGGTATCTGACATTGGCTGTGGCGTTTTTCGTTTTGGCAATTTTCACTAACTCGCTGAAATGGTTCATTCTGCTGCGGGCGCAGGGCGTGCCCGTGCCGCTGAAATCGCTGGTCAACTATACTTTTGTCGGGTTCTTTTTCAATAACTTTTTGCCCGCCAATGTGGGCGGCGATGTGATGCGCGGGTTCGGGGTGGCAAAACACACCGAACACAACACCGACGCAGCGGTGTCGGTGGTGGTTGACCGCATCATCGGGTTGATGGCGTTTATGTTCACCGCGGTGGTGGCGGCGTTTACGGCGGTGTATCTGGTTCGCAACGGGTTGGGGGCAAATTTGCTGGCGGCGGATGAATCGCTGGTGGATAATTTGACGCAGGTGGAATGGTTGGCAATCGGCGGGATGGTCATCATTGCCGGTACATTTTTGGTGATGCTCAGCCGCCGTTTGCGACGGCTCATCGGTAAACTGTTCGGCTTGCCCGTGCTGAAAATTTTTGCCCCGCTGTATGAGCGGTTGTCTGATGCGTTTGGCGCGTACCGGCACGAATATACCGCGCTGCTGACCGCGTTTGCGGTGGGGGTCGGCACGGTGCTGTTGACCGGGCTGGTCGATTTGAGCATTGTTGCCGGATTGCACGGCAACATTCCGCCGCTGTACATTTTTCTGTTCAATCCGATTATCGCCGTGCTGCTGATTGTGCCCATCAGCATTGGCGGGCTGGGAACTGGCTCGCTGCTGTATGTTTATTTTTACGGGTTGGTCGGTGTGCCGCAAACGCTGGCATTCGCCCTGTCGCTCATCAAACAGGCAGTGGTGTATCTTGGCAGTATGCCCGGCGGCGTGCTGTGGCTGCGAAAGAATCGGGGGTGAGTGGGAATCTCACTGTTTAGCGTGCTGTGTCTGCCTCGAACATCGTAGGGGCAGCCCTTGTGGCTGCCCTGTTTCGGGCGACCACAAGAGTCACCTCTACGAATTTTGGGGGTGTAAATCATCGTCCATCCACTGCAATGGGTTGTTGTGGATATATTCTCGAATTTCCATCAAATCTTCCTCATTACGGATAATGTGATCCCAGTAATTTCGTTGCCATAATCGGGTGTCAAACTGCTCCCAACCTAAATTTTTCACGCCGGCAATATACTGAGTTGTGGTAATAGACTTGAATGCACCGATAATTCCGCCCAGCGTAGGGGCAGCCCTTGTGGCTGCCCTGTTTTCATAGGGATATATGGCAATGATGCCGTGAAAATGGTTGGGCATCACTACAAACACATCAATACCGATATTGGGGAAGCGGTTAGGCAGTGATAGCCATTCCAACTTTACCATTTCCCCGGCTGTATTTAAATGCAATTGACCATTACTCACACTGCCGAACAATTCTGCTCGGTGTTGAACAACAATCGTGACAAAATACATTCCCGGTGAGGAATAGTCATAATTTTTCAAACGGATTGAATGACGGTGATGAATGTCTGGTGTGAACATTTTCGTATTTATTTGGGCGACCACAAGGGTCGCCCCTACGAATTTTGGGTGGAATCCTTATGGAAATTTGCCGGAATTATCCCTACTCATCTTCTTCCGGCTCATACCGCCAACTGTTCACCGGTTCCATCTCTTCCGGGGTGACGACATCCTGTTGAATGAAAACCGGCTCGTCTTTCAGAAATCCGTTCAGCGCGAGAGGCAAATGCCCAATGCCGATGGTGGACAAATCGTTCATATCGATGTCCCATTTCAATATGGAAACATCCACATTCGCCGGGCGACTGTCGAACCGGTTGCGATAGACTTTCAGATGGACGACAGAATCGCCGTCTACCGCCAGCACTTTCACCACCCGAAAATCACCATCCCACACTACCGAATATAATCCGCCTGCCACCAATTTTGTCATACCGATTGCCCCCCGTCCACGGCGATAATTTGCCCGTTGACGAATCGCGCCGCGTCGCTGCACAGAAATGCCACCACCCGCGCCACATCCTCCGGTTCGCCCCAGCGAATGCCGGGCGTGTCCCAATATGGCTCGGTGAGCGGCGTTTTGATGTATCCCGGCGCGACCCCATTCACCCGAATGCCGAATGGCGCCAACTCGCGGGCGGCGCGGCGGGTAAACTCGGCGACGGCGGCTTTTGCGGCGGCAACCGCGCCGTAACCCTCTTTTTGCGGCGGGTACAGCGGCGAACTGCCCATAGTGACAATCACCCCGCCGCCGATTTCGCGCATCACGCGCCCGGCAATTTGAGAGCAGAGGAACGTGCCTTTGGTGTTCACTTCAAACGTGCGCATCCATTCCCACTCACCCTGCTCCAGCACCCCGCTTTGCGGCTCGATGCCCGCGCAGTTGACCAGAATATCCACCGTGTCCCACGCTTCGATGACCTGTTGAAACATGCTCTGCACCAGCATTTTGTTGTCCGCCGAACCGGTGAACGCCATTGCCGTGCCGCCTGCGGCGGTGATGGCGTCGGCGGTGGCAGTGGCGGCGGTCGGATTTACATCGTTGGCGCAGACGCGCACGCCCTGCGCCGCCAGCATCAGCGCGGTGGCACGTCCGATACCGCGCCCTGCACCGGTCACAATTGCGGTTTTAGGGTTGTCATTTGTCATTTGTCATTCGTCCTTTGTGATGCGTGAAAACGTGAAACGTGACTTGGGACTTGAAACTGAAAACTGACGACTGAAAACCAACATCACACAATATATGGCGAACTGGCGCCGGTTTTCTGCATCCCTTCCGGGTCGAGCGCGACGTCAATGCACGCCGGTTTTCCGCTGGCGAATGCCCGTGCCAGCGCGGCTTCAATTTCTGCGGGATTGTCCACATGCTCGCCGTAACCGCCCATCGCCGCGACAATTTTATCGTATCGCGTGGGCGCCAGCGATGACGCAATTGCCCGCTCTTTGCCCACCATTTGGATTTGCGGACCGCGAATCTGTCCCCAACCGGCATCGTTACCCACAATGCTCACAATCGGCAGGTTGAACCGCACGGCGGTATCAAACTCGAACCCGTTCAGCCCGAAAGAGCCGTCGCCGTTCACAATCAGCACTTTTTTGTCGGGATAGAGATTCTGCGCGGCGATGGCAAACGGCGCGCCGACGCCCAGACACCCCAGTGGACCGGGGTCGAGCCACTGTCCGGGACGGGTGATATTCAGCACTTTGGCGGTGGCACTGACAATATCGCCGCCATCGCCGATGACGATGGTGTTTTCATCCACAAAATTGTTCACCGCCGCGCCGAACCGGAAATGGTTGACCGGCGAATCATCCAGCGCCATCCACTGCGCCATTTTCGCCTGTTTTTCGCCCTCAATTTCCTGCATCTGACTCAGCCAGTCGTCAAAACGAACATCCCCCAGCCGCGCCGAAATTCCTTCTAGCACCAACCGCGCATCTGCCGTCAGTGCGACCTCCGCCATGCGGTTGTGGTTCAGTTCGGCGGCATCGTTTTCCACCTGAATGAGTTTGCTGTCGGGATTCCAGTCGCGCCCGTATTTCAGCCGGAAATCGAGCGGCGTGCCGATGAGCACTACCACATCCGCCTCTTTCAGCGCGGCGGAACGGGTGGCTTTGAACAAATGGGGATGATCCATCGGCAGTGTGCCGCGCCCCGCGCCATTGGTGAATACCGGCATGGCGGTTTGCTCGGTGAGATTTTTCAGTGCGGCGGATGCGCCATCCCAATAAACCTGCGTCCCGGCAATGATGACCGGCTTGCGGGCATCGCGCAGCAGCGCGGCGATTTTGTCCAGTGCGCCCGTTTCCGGTTCGATGGGGGAAATTTCCACTTTGGGGGCGATTTCGGGCGGGTCAACGGCGTTGAACAGCACGTCAAACGGCAGTTCGATGAAAACGGGTCCGGGGCGACCGCTCAGCGCGGTGCGGAACGCCTCTGCCATCTGCGCGGGGATTTTCGCCGTGTCGGTGATGGTGAAACTGGCTTTGGTGAACGTTTTGAACATATCGGTTTGAGGCATTTCTTGCAGTGCGCCCATCCCTTTGGTGCTGAGCGGCGCTGCCCCGCCGAGCAGAATCAGTGGGCTGCGGGCTTGAAAGGCGTTGGCAACGGCGGTCACGGCATCGGTGACGCCGGGACCGGCGGTAACTGCCGCCACACCGATATTGCGGGTGAGCCGCGCATGGGCATCGGCGGCGTGCGCGGCGGCTTGCTCGTGCCGAAAGTCAATCACGCGGATGTTGTTGTTCAAACAGCCTTCGTAAATCGGCGCGATATGCCCGCCGCACAGTGTGTACAGCGTGCTGACACCCTGCGCCGCCAGCGCGCGTCCAACCAGTTCGCCTCCGTGTGTGAACATAAAATCCTCCGGTTTCGGTTATTGGTTGATTGGAGATTGGTTATTTTTATTCGAACACAGATGACGCAGATTTCCACTGATTTTTTAAATTTTATCCGTGAAAATCCGTAATATCTGTGTCATCTGTGTTTTGATTTTCCGCCAAAAACTTTCTGTCCGCATCGGTGAGCGGGGCGGTTGCCAGCATGTCGGGGCGATGTTTCAACGTGCGCAGCAGCGCCTGCTGCCGCCGCCATTCCGCCACTTTGGCGTGATGACCCGACAGCAGAATGTCCGGCACACCGTGCCCCCGAAATTCTGGCGGGCGGGTGTAATGCGGATATTCCAGCAATCCGGTGGCGTGCGAGTCGTTCGCCGCGCCGTTGGGGTCGCCCAGCACACCGGGGATGAGCCGGATGAGCGCATCCACAATCGCCATGGCGGCAATTTCGCCGCCGGAGAGCACATAATCGCCGATGGAAATCTGGTCGGTGGCGAGATACTGCACCACCCGCTCATCCACGCCTTCATATCGCCCGCAGATGAACATCAGGCGCGGATATTGCGTCAATTCCTGCGCGATTTTCTGGTTGAAAACCCGTCCCTGCGGCGAAAGCAGAATAATGGGCGGGCGTTCCGCTGTGCCATCGGTGGTGTAGCCTGCGGGCGGCACATCCAGCCCCAGCACCCCTTCCACCGCGTAAAAAATGGGGTCGGGTTTCATCACCATGCCGCCCCCGCCGCCATACGGGGTGTCATCGGTCATGTGGTGTTTGTCGCGGGCATAATCGCGGATATTGTGCAGCGCGATTTCTGCCGCGCCCATTTCCTGCGCCCGGCGAATGATACTGTGGCTGAAAACGCCGTCGAACATTTCCGGAAAAAGGGTGAATATGTCAAATTGCATCAAAAAACCTCCGTTGGAATTTTAACACAGCGCATCAAAAAGTGAAAACATTTGCTAGAATGTGTGTAACGTGATATAATGCACGCTGGTAAATAAACTATCATTATCCAAGGCACTAGGGGCTTCAACGGAGCGGTTCTGTTGAACGCCCGACGGATAGAAAGGATTTGCTGTGTCACTCACAAAAGAAAAAAAAGAAGAGATTATCAGAGAGTTTCAACAGACAGAAGGCGATACCGGGTCACCGGAAGTGCAAATCGCGCTGTTAACCCATCGCATTAACGGGTTAATTGAACACCTGAAACAGCACAAACACGATGAAGGTTCTCGCCGTGGGTTGCTGAAACTGGTGGGGCAGCGCCGCCGGCTGTTGGCGTATCTCAGCCGCAAAGATTACCAACGTTACAAAGCATTGTTGCCGCGGCTCGGATTGCGTAAGTAGTTTATGACCACGTTTGTATTCCAACAAAGGGGCAGGTAATCGGGGGAAACCGAAATTTCTCCCCGTTGCTTGCTTTTTTGTTGGCAAAAAATTATCTCCGCCGGAGAATGACTGGATTTGGGAAGAGCGCCAAACATACCGTTTGACCCTTCTCCCAGTTCCAGATTCTCCGGTTGGAAAAATAAATAATCCGGAGGATTTTTATGTCTGCACCAAAAGGACAGTCGTTTACCGCCAAAATCGGGAACGACGAAATTACGTTTGAAACCGGACGCATCGCCCAGTTGGCGGGCGGCTCGGTGATGGTTCGCTCCGGCGAATCGGTGTTGCTGGTAACGGCAACCGCCAGTAAAAACGCGCGCGAAGGGATTGACTTCCTGCCGCTGAGCGTGGAATTTGAAGAAAAATTGTATGCCGCGGGACGCATTCCCGGCAGTTTCTTCCGCCGCGAGGGTCGCCCCAGCGAGGAAGCCATCCTCATTTGCCGTCTGGTTGACCGCCCCCTGCGCCCGCTGTTCGACAAAACCATTCGCAACGAAGTGCAGGTGGTCATCACCGCGCTGTCATCCGATGATGAAAAACATCTCGATATTATGGCGTTGAATGGCGCCAGCGCCGCGCTGATGATTAGTGACATCCCGTGGGGTGGTCCCGTCGGCGCAGTGCGCATCGGTTTGATTGACGATGAGTTGGTGGTGAACCCCACCATTCCGCAAATGGAAAAGAGCGCGCTCGACCTGCGCGTTGCCGGAACCAAAGAAGCCGTGCTGATGGTCGAAGCGGGCGCGAATGAGGTTTCAGAAGATGTGCTGCTGGACGGGCTGAAACTGGCACACGAAGCCATTCAGGATGTCATCGCGCTGCAGGAACGCATGCGTGACGAAATCGGCAAAGAAAAACGCGATTTGTCCACCCCCGATGTTGACCCCGAATTGCAGGCGCGTGTGGAAGCATGGTTGAACGAAAACGACCGCATCGCCGCCGTGCTGGATACCACTGTTGACAAAACCGAAACCAATCGCCGCAAAGACGAACTGAACGAGCAACTGGTGGCAGCATTTGCCGATGATGAAACCGTCAAATCGGCGGATGTGAAAAAGGCTTTCAGCACCTACTTTAAAAAACTGGTGCGCACCCGTGTGCTCAGCGAAGGCATTCGCCCCGACGGGCGCAACCCGAAACAGATTCGCCCCATTTGGTGCGAAGTTGGCGTGCTGCCCCGCGTGCACGGTAGCGCAATTTTCACCCGCGGCGAAACGCAGGTGATGAGCATCGTCACGCTGGGAACCCCCGCCGATGAACAGCGGCTCGACACACTCGGTCCCATCGACACCAAACGCTATATGCACCATTACAACTTCCCGCCGTACACCGTCGGCGAAACGGGGCGTGTGGGCGGCACAAAACGCCGCGAAACCGGTCACGGTGCGCTGGCAGAGCGCGCGCTCATCCCGGTCATCCCCGGCGAAGAAGAATTCCCGTACACCCTGCGGGTGGTTTCGGAAGTGATGGCATCCAACGGTTCCAGTTCGATGGCGAGTGTGTGCGGCAGCACCATGAGTCTGATGGATGCCGGTGTGCCCATCAAAAAACCGGTCGCCGGTATTGCGATGGGACTGATCACCGATTATGACAGCGATAATTTTGTGGTGCTGTCCGACATTCAGGGTGTGGAAGATGCGTTGGGCGATATGGATTTCAAAGTTGCCGGTACGCGCGATGGTGTGACCGCGCTGCAAATGGACATTAAAATTTCCGGGCTGTCGTGGGATATTTTCCAAACGGCGCTGGCGCAGGCAAAAGAAGGTCGGTTCCACATTTTGGATAAAATGGCGGAAGCCATCGCCGAACCGCGCGCGGAACTGTCGAAATATGCGCCGCGCATTTACACCATCCACATTGACCCCGAAAAAATCGGTAAAGTGATTGGACCCGGCGGGAAAACTATTCGTTCCATTCAGGATGAAACCGGCGCGAAAATCGAAATTTCGGAAGATGGAACCGTCTTTATTGCGACCGACAATCAGCAGGGTGCACAAGTGGCACAGACGCGCATCGAATTGCTCACCAGTAGCCCGGAAGTCGGTGGCATTTACACCGGCACTGTGGTGCGCGTGACCGATTTCGGTGCGTTTGTGGAAATTATGCCCGGCACCGATGGGCTGGTTCACATTTCGCAACTGGCGGATTACCGCGTTAACAGCGTCAGCGATGTGGTAAAAGTGGGCGATGAAATTATGGTGATGGTGACCGACATCAGCCCCGAAGGGAAAATTCGCCTGTCGCGGCAAGCCGTGCTGGAAGGTTGGACGGCAGAAGAAGCCCGCGAGCACGACCGCCCCCGCAAAAGTGGCGGGCGCAGTGGCGGCAATCGCCGTGGCGGCGACAGAGACCGCCGCGACCGTCGAGACCGCCGCGACCGTCGCTAAAAACCGAGTATAGAACGTATTGCGCAAAATTACGGAATACTATTTAATCTCAGTTCGGGATAAAGTTTTCAGTCCACAGATGGACACAGATGAACGCAGATTTTCACAGAAAAAAAACTAAATGAAACTTTTGAAAAGTGTGTCGAAATTACAAAAATCATCGGCAATTTTTATAATGTCATTCCCGCGAAAGCGGGAATCCACGGTGTT
>JALVZI010000164.1 GCA_027022125.1 Anaerolineae bacterium
CCCCGCAGATTACCCCTCTGCCCGCCGACATCATCTCGCAGGCGGATGCGGAAGAGTTGCTGCTGGTGAATCTGTACAAGCGGGTTAACCCTTCGGTGGTCAATATCGAAGTCATTTTGGGCAATTTCCAGCATCCCACCCTGCCCGACGGCACACAGCCGCCGCAGCCCACACCCGACCCGAATGCGCCCCCCGACGAGCAGTTCAGTCCGTTTTTTAACCCGCAGGGGCAGGGTTCCGGGTTTGTTTACGATAAAAACGGTTACATCATCACCAACAACCATGTGGTAGAAGATGCCACTAAAATAACCGTGACATTTTTTGACGGTGTGCAGGCGGAAGCAGAAGTGGTCGGCACGGATGCAGACAGCGATTTGGCAGTGATAAAAGTGGATGTCCCCCCCGCCGAACTGACACCGGTGACGTGGGGTGATTCGGATGCCATTCAAGTGGGACAGCGTGCAGTTGCCATCGGCAACCCGTTCGGGCTGGTGGGCACACTCACCACCGGTATTATCAGCGCCAAAGGGCGCAGTTTGCCGTCGCTGAATGGCATTTTCCGCATCCCGGAAATCATCCAAACCGATGCGGCGGTCAACCCCGGCAACTCCGGCGGTCCGCTGCTCGATTCGCACGGCGAAGTTATCGGGGTGGTGAGCGCCATCGTGCCGCGTCAGTTGGGTAACGGCGAGCGCAGTTTTCTGGGGGTGGGGTTTGCCATTCCCGGCAATTTAGCCAAAAAAGTTATTCCCGGTTTAATTGAAAACGGAAAATATGAACATCCGTGGCTGGGAATTTCTGGTACATCGCTGACCCCCGAACTTGCCGAAGCGATGGGGCTGTCGCCCGCCCAGCATGGCGCGTTAATCGCGCAGGTGTACCCCGACAGTCCAGCGGGCAAAGCACGTTTGCACGGCGGCGATGAGCCGTTCACCACCGCAGATGGCGCGCGCACAGTCATTGGCGGCGATGTGATTGTCGCGGCGGATGATGAGCCGGTTATCACCTTCGATGACCTGATTTCGTTTTTGAGCCGCAAAGGGGATGTGGGCAAAACCATCACGCTGACCATCATCCGCGATGGCGAAACCCAAAAAGTGGATGTTACACTCCAACCGCGCCCGTCGCGAGATGAGTTGTTCCGCCCGTAAAAGGAAGAATACACAAACCGGCGCATCACTATTTTGGCGATGCGCCGGTTTTTTTATGGGGCAAACGCTGATTACCTGCCAAAATATCAATCCTTTTGCAGATATGCCGCAATTAACCCGGCGGTGGCTTGCAATGCTTCTTGATGGGTGCGCTCGTATGCGTGCGAGCCGTCCACCCCGGGTCCAATCAGCCCGACACGGGCATCTAGCCCCGCACGCAATGCCGCCGACCCGTCTGACCCGTAACTGACGAAAACATCCACTCGATATGGGATGCCATTTGCCCGCGCCAGCGACTCCAGTCGCCGCCGCAGATGCAGGTCATACGGTCCGCTGCTGTCTTTGGCGCAAATGCTGACACTGTATTCATCGCCGGTTTGCCCTTCGCCGACCACACCCATATCAACCACCAGCAGTTCCGCCGTGTTTGCCGGAATGCCAGCCGCTGCACCGTGTCCCACTTCTTCAAATGTGCTGATGTAAAAATGGGTGGTCTGCGCGGGGATGATGTTTCGGCGTGACAGTGCTTCTGCCGCGCCGAGCATCGCTGCTACACCGGCTTTGTCATCCAGATGGCGCGATTTGATGAATCCGCTATCGGTGAGTGTGGCGCGCGGTTCCCAACTGACAAAATCGCCCACAGAAATACCGAGTGCGGCGGTTTCTTCTGCGGATGATGTGCGCGCATCAAGCCGAATTTCGGTTTGTTGCAGGTCGGCGGCTTGCTCGTGAATATTGTTCACTTTGTGGATGTGCACCGATTGCCGGTTGAGCAGCACTGTGCCGCTGACGGTTTTGCCATCGCCGGTGTGAACGGTGCAGTATTCGCCCACAATGCTGCCGGGATAATACCCGCCCAGATTGCTGATTTTCAGCCGCCCGTCCGGTTTGATTTCTTTCACCATGCCGCCGAGTGTATCCACGTGCCCGCTGATAGCACGCGGCGCATCCGATTTTTTGCCGGGGATGGTGGCGAGCAGCGCACCTTTTCCCGTGCGGCGGGTGGCAATTTTCAGCGCGGAGAATGCTTGCTCAACCAGCGCGATGGCGGCATCGGTGTCGCCGGTGGGGCTGGGCGTGTTCAGCAGTTTCAGCAAAATATCGGTAGTATAATTCAGGTCAATCATTGAAAAAATCCTCAAACGGGTGAATTTATGTGTGATGACTGCCGGTCGGTGCGCCGGGCACTTCGTGACATTTGCGGCAGCGGGCTTGGTACGCTTCATCTGCGCCGACAAAAATGACTTCGGCATCGTATGGGGCGGGTTTGCCGTTGACGAGTCGCTGAGTGCGGCTGGCGGGTGCGCCGCACACCATACAGATTGCCTGCAATTTGGTGACGGCTTCGGCTTGCGCCATCAGTACCGGCATCGGTCCGAACGGTTCGCCGCGAAAGTCCATATCCAGCCCGGCGACGATGACCCGTTTTCCGGCTTCTGCCAAATCGTGGCACAAATCAATCACATCCCAGCCCAAAAACTGTACTTCATCAATGCCGACCACATCGGTATCGGGGTGGATAGCATCGCGGATGTCGGCGGCAGAGTTGACGGGTTGGGCGGTAATTTGCACGCCGGTGTGAGAACTGACATTGGTGTTGTCGTAACGGTCGTCAATGGCGGGTTTGAACACTTGCACATTTTGACGGGCATATTCGGCGCGGCGCAATCGGCGGATGAGTTCTTCGGTTTTGCCGCTAAACATACTGCCACAGATAACTTCTATCCAACCGCCGTCGTATTGATGATACATAATACCTGCTCCTCCTGCGGAAAGTTGGGTGGAAGTAACTACTCATAGGAGACGGGAAAAACGCCCTTCGATACGCGGTTCGCGCAGCGAACCGCTACTCAGGATGCGTTTTTCCCTGCCGATTTCACCCTGAGTAGTCTGCAGGGCGTATCAAAGGGTGAAATCGGCATAATATCACTGAATAGTTACGGGTAGAATACAAAAGGGCAAACGCCGACCGATACGTTTGCCCTCAATTATACATCAAAACTACCTTTTGCTCTACTGCTGTTGCGCAGCGACAAAGGTTTCTTCGGCTTGTTTTGCCCGTTCTTTGAGCACTTCCAGCGATTTGGGACCGAAACCTTCCAAATCCAGCAGCGCTTTTTCGTCCTCTTGCAATTTCGCCACCACATCGCCCACGGTGATGAAATCCGCTTCGGAGAGGATGCTGAAAATGCGGTCGGGCAAATCGAGTGCAACCAGTTGTTGTTTCAAAAATGCTTCGCGGGCTTTTTGTGCCGCACGCGCCTGCCGTTTGGCTTTGTCTTCTTCCGCCGCGCTGTAACGTTTCAGGCGGTTCATAAAGCGTTCAACCTGCCCGGCGGTGTCAACGATGCGCTGTTCCCCGGTGTAGAAGGGGTGGCACTTCGAGCAAATGTCGGTGCGAATTTCCGGCATGGTCGAGCCGGTTGTCCATGTGTTCCCGCAAGAGCAAATCACGCGCGCTTCGGGGTAGTATTTCGGATGAATACCTGCTTTCATCTGTATAACCTTCCTGTTTTGTCAGTTTTCCGCTTGCGGAAATTATTGGTTTTCTGCCGGGTAAACGCTGATTTGTTTTTTGCGGCGGTTCACATTTTCAAATTTTACGTGCCCGTCAATTAACGAAAAGATGGTATGGTCTTTGCCCATACCGACATTATTGCCGGGGAGGAATTGGGTTCCGCGCTGGCGAACGATGATGTTACCCGGTTTTACCAATTCACCACCGAATTTTTTCACGCCGAGCCGTTGACCCGGACTGTCGTGCATATTGCGGCTGGAACCGCCACCTTTTTTATGTGCCATGGAAAACCTCCCTACGCCTCGATTTTTTCCACCAGCAGACGGGTGTAGCCTTGCCGATGACCTTGTTTGCGTTTGTAGTTTTTCTTGTGTTTGTAAACGATGATTTTTTTGCCGCGACCGTGTTCTTTGACGGTTGCCGTAACTTTTGCGCCTTCAACCAGCGGTTTGCCGATGGTTGCGCCACTGTCGCCACTGACCATCAACACGCGGTCGAGTTCAACTGTGCCGCCGACTTCAACCGGCAACAATTCCACGTCCAGCACATCACCTTCTGCAACTTTGTATTGCTTGCCGCCGCTTTCTATAATTGCGTACATAATTACCTCTTTATTTGGGGTGCAAGTCTCAAAATTAAAACCACAATCACTTGTGGTTTGTGAATTTTCGTGACAACTTCCGGTTATTTTTGTTGCTCACAGCCGCGATTTTGCCGGAGAGGGAGGTGCGACAAAGCGCGAATGAGCACGAACCACAAAAGGCAATTATATGGGTAGATGCGGTTACTGTCAAATGTCGAAAATCAGTTTGGTGCGCTCGGTTTGAACCCACGTATTTTGAATACCGAGCGCGTGCAGCACGGCGTCGGGGCGCACGTTGCCGTGCTGTCCCGCCGAAAGACGCATCGTCAGCACCGCGTCGGCGTCCGTTTTTTCCAGCAGCGCAATGTCGAAAACCAGCGGGCGCAGGTCGAATGTTTCTTCCCGCTTGCGGCGGATGCGGGTTTGGATGATTTCCGTTTGTGCCAGCAGATGCTCGATGCGCGATTGTATCTCTGCCGCCGAAAAGTTGGTTTCCACCGTGACGCGGTATTCCGCCTGCCGCAGCGAGGCTTGCAATTTGGGTGTATCGGCGGCGATGGCTTCTACCGCCAGCAGACGGTAGCCGTTGGGCAGGGTGGCATTCACCCGCCGCAGAATTTCGTCCGGTTCCATCGGTTCGGTCAGAGTGATGTCCATCAATTCCGCGCTGCCCATCGTGCCGACGGGCAAACTGGCGGCAACCTGAATTTTCGCGCGCGGATTGAAGCCTGCGGAGTATGCCAGCGGTACACCTGCCCGCCGAAAAGCGCGCGTCCACGAGAGCACCACATCCATGTGCCCCACATATTTTACGGGATATTCTTTTGTGAAAGTCAGTCGATAGCGCATGGGGGTTTTGGGTTTCGAGTTTCGAGTTTCGGGTTCAAAGTTCAAGGTTTCAGTTTTCAGTCTCAGGTCTCACGTCCCAAGTCCAAAGTCGGGTGGCAGGGTGGCATCACGTTTCACGCATCACGCATCACGCAAATCACCAATCACCGCTTGGCGCGCGGGTTGCGCACGGGCGGACATTTCCACGCGGCGGGGGGCGTGGCGGCGCGCAAACCTTTAAACGCAGAGAGAATGCCGCAGTTGTAACAGTGTTCGCGACAGTCAATTTTGGTTTCGCCCTGTTGCGCCGAGACCCAATCCATCAGCAGCCAGCGTTTTTCCACCCCCGCACCGATATGGTCCCACGGGAAAACCTCATCCGCCAGCCGGGGGCGCTGGGCATACCACCACGGCGACAGCCCGATGTCATCGAATGCCTGCCACCATGCTTCGGGGCGAAACTGGTCATCCCACGCATCGAACCCCGCGCCGAGTTGCCATGCCCGCTCAATCGCCGCGCCGAGCCGCCGGTCGCCGCGCGATAGCACCGCTTCCAGTAAACTTTCTTCCGGGTCATTATAATTGAACAGAATGTTCCGCTCGCGCCGAATTTCATCCAGCAGCAAATCTTGTTTGCGTTTGATGTCCACCACGTCCCACAGCGATGCCCACTGGAACGGCGTGTGCGGTTTCGGCACAAATGTGGAAACGCCGATGCGAACCTTCGCTTTTCTGCCGTGATATTTTCGCCCGATTGCCAGCACTTTTTTTGCCAGCGTGCCAATGGCAACGACATCTTCATCCGTTTCGGTCGGTTGCCCAATCATAAAATACAATTTCACCAACTGCCAACCGCGCCGATACACCGCGTCCACCGCTTCCAGCAGTTGTTCGGTGGGAATGGGCTTGTTGATGACATTCCGCAGGCGGTCGGTGGCGGCTTCCGGGGCAAAGGTGAAACCCGATTTGCGCCGTCCGGCGAGCATTTCTGCCAGTTCTGCGCTGAAACTTTCCAGCCGCAGACTGGGCAGCGAAATGTTGAGCGCCGCTCCCTGATATTTTTCGGAAATGGCTTTTACCAGCGGCGCAATCTGGCTGTAATCGCTGCTGCTGAGCGACAGCAGTCCCAATTCTTCGTGTCCCGTTTCGCGGACGATGGTATCCACCGTTTCCAGCAGTTCCGCCAGCGACCGCTCGCGCACGGGGCGAAAGACCATCCCCGCATGGCAGAAACGGCAACCGCGCGTGCAGCCGCGCTGAATTTCGACCGAGGCGCGGCTGAACACCACATCGGTGTGCGGCAGGATGAATTTGGTGACGGGTTTGGGCAGCAGCGGGGCGATGCGTTTGGTGATGTGCGCCGGAATGTCGCTTTCGGTGGGGGTAATTTCCGCCAGTGTGCCGTCGGGGTGGTATGCCGGGCGATAGAATCGCGGCACATACACGCCGGGAATCTGCGCCATACGCCGCAATTGCGTGTCGCGGTCAGCGTGGCGCACGGTGTCAAACGCGGCGATAATTTCCAACAGCACTTCTTCCCCTTCGCCGATGACGAACATATCAATGAAATCCGCCATCGGTTCGGGATTGAAAACGGCGTTGCCGCCCGCCATCACCAGCGGAAACGATGCGTCGCGGTCGGCGCTGTGCAGCGGCATTTGCGCCAAATTTAGCAGGTTCAGCACGTTGCTGAAAAGTTGTTCGTATGGCAGGGTGATGCCCAGCAGGTCGAAATCACGCAGGGCGTGACGGGTTTCCAGCGAAAAGAGGGGCATATTGTGTTCGCGCATCGCCCGCGCCATATCCACCCACGGCACGAACACCCGCTCGGCAAGCAGGTGCGGTTGCTCGTTGACCAGATTGTACAGCACTGCCAGCCCCAAATTGCTCATTCCCAAATCGTACACTTCGGGGAATGCCAGCGCAATTTTGGTTTGGATGGTGTGCCAATCTTTGGTGATACTGTTGAATTCCCCGCCGATATATCGGGCGGGTTTCTGCACGGATGAGAGGATGCGGTCGAGTTGGCGGTCGTTGATAATCATAGGCGTTTTGGGTGGGGGGATAGGCGGGGGGACACCCCCCGCGCCCCCCGGCTCTGCGAGCGCTATCGGGCGGGTTTCTGCACGGATGAGAGGATGCGGTCGAGTTGGCGGTCGTTGATAATCATAGGCGTTTTGGGTGGGGGGAAAGGCGGGGGGACACCCCCCGCGCCCCCCCGGCTCTGCGAGCGCTATCGGGCGGGTTTCTGCACGGATGAGAGGATGCGGTCGAGTTGGCGGTCGTTGATAATCATAGGCGGCTATTCAATGAATAATGAACAATGAATAATGGGCTGCGCGAAAGGGATAGAGATAGGGATTCGCCGAATCGCTGAATCGCCCATTCGCAAATTCGCACAATGAACAATGGGTGCGTGAAACGTGAAACGTGATGCGTGATGACTTTGGACTTGGGACGTGAGACTTTGGACTCATCACGGGCGTTTTAGATGGATGCCTCGGCTCTGCGAGCGCTATCGGGCAAAAATCAGGGACGAAATTCGACCGAGTTGTGTCGTTTCGTCCCTGTGTGCGCGATAGTTTACTGTGAATGCGCAAATTTGTAAAATTTTGGCGATAAAAATTCGTCAACTCAAGCCGTACACGGTGATGCGTTTTTTGTCATCCACGCCGGTCAGTTGGATCTGCACCCCTTTCAGCGAATCGATGAACTCTTTGCGCTGGCGCATAATCACGGCTTCAGTGCCGGCATACAAATTGCCGGAGACGATGATGCGTGGTTTGATTTTCGCTTGATTGGCGATTTGCTCTTTCACGGCTTCCAATTCCTGTTTCAGCGCGTCCAAATTGCCGGTCAGTTCATCTTTCCGTTCGATGGATTGCGCCAGTGCCGCCGCAATTTTTTTGTCGGTTTCCATTTCGGCTTCAATGAGCGTGAGATGGTGGTTGATTTGTTTCAATTGCGCTTCGCCCTGCTCCAACTGCTGCCGCCACTGTGCCGGTAGATTTTTCCACGGGTTGGTGCGGCGATGGGTTATCTGCTGCTGGATGTTTTTCAATTTCGCATCGAGTGTCTGGTGTGCTAGTTTCAATTGTGCCAGTTTTTCTTTCTCTTCCGGCGAAAGGTCATCAATTTGCTGTGTCTCCGAAGCGGATAGCACCGACAGAATGCTGGCTTTTACCCGATTGAGCGTGTCGGTGGTGCTGGCGAACTCTTCTTCCAGCGCGGCAATTTCTTTGGTTGGATTCACAAAACCGGAACGCTCGGCATGTTCCAAAATGGCGTTTCGGGTTTGCAAAAGTTGCGTTTGCTGCTCTTTCAGCGCGGCGTGCTGCTGTTCGCGTTTGTATGCGCCGCGCGAACGCTCAATTTGACGCTGTTTGAGAGTCGCGATACGGGTGGTCAACTGCTCAATTTCCACCGACCAGTCTTTCAAATCCTGCTCCATTTTGCGCCGCCGTTCAATCAACCCCGGTTGCTCGCCGACCCGCAGCACCGTTTTTGTGCCGCTATCGGAGCCCACATTCACCGCGCGGATTTCGTACCCGGCGATGGCTTTTCCACCGATGATGTCGCCCGCACTGCGCCGCCCCTGCTCACCAACCGCAATCACCGTATCCGATTTCAGCGTGCAGTTGATGGCTTCATCGTTGATGACAATCGCCCCACCGGCGGAAATATCGGCATTATTGGCGAATTTCGCCGTCACATCACCGCCCGCTGTTAACAGCGCGCGTTGTTGCCCGCCGACAATTCCCCGCCGCACGCTGATATTCCCCCCCGCTTGCAGTGTTGCGCCTTCTACATTTCCCAGCACAGTAATATTACCGGTTGCCACCACTTTAAACCCGTCTCGCACGGTTTTGTTGACCGTGACCGAGCCGTCAATATCCAAATTGCCGGTAGACAAATCCACATCGCCGTAAATTTGATATTCCTGCTGAACCACCAACTGGTTGAATGATGAACGGTCGAGCCGCACGAACCCTTCCACGGCGGCAACCAGCAGGTTGGGATTGTCCTCTGCAATTTTGGTGCCTTTGCCTTTGGGCAGTCGCACTTTTTGCACACGCGGCGGGGATATTTCGCGCCCGTGAACGGTTTTTCCGGGTTTGCCCGGCACGGCGGGGTGCAATTCCACCAGCGGGTCGCCGGGTTGAACATTTTGCACCAAATTGAGATTGTAATGGTCAACCCGATAACCTTCGTCTTTGGGGCGTCCCGCCGCGCCCAAATCGATTTTATATTCCAGCCAGCCATCCTGTCCCGGTTCGGCGGGTGTCCCCTCGGCGATGAGTTCTTCAAACGGATACTCGTTGTTGGCGATAATTTCTTCGATGCGTTCCATTTTTACGCCGTGTTCCACCTGTTTTTCCGCCAGCGCATCGAAAATCATATCTTCCGTTACCTGATACGGCAACGGCGGCACTTGCTCAATGGTGAGATACGCTTTCAGTTTATCTTCACTGACGGTGACGGTGATTTTCGGTTCGGGTGTTTCGGTGCTGATGTCCGGCAAATCCGGCATCGGGTCGTCGTGCGGGGGCATTGAGACCTCCTTTAGGTGGCGACAATTTTCAAATGGATGGCGCGCGTGCGCGGTCCGTCAAATTCGGCGAGATAAATGCCCTGCCAGCGCCCTAAAACAAGCCTGCCATTTTCCACAAACACGTGATGGTCGCTGCTCATCAAACTGGTTTTTACATGTGCGGGGCTGTTGCCTTCCGCGTGCCGAAAATCGGGGCGTTGCGGCGCGATGGCATCCAAATTGAGCGCCATATCGTGCTGCACATCCGGGTCCCAATTTTCGTTGAAAGTGATACCTGCGGTGGTGTGCGGGCAAAAAAGATAGCAAATGCCATCGGATATACCACTGTCGGCGACAAACTTCTCGATTTCGGCGGTAATGTCCACAAACTGCTGCCGTCGGGTGGTGTGGATTTTTAAAGTGTTCATCAAAACCTCTGTCGATGTGCCGTATGACACATTATGGTAGTTTTATTATCGGCGGGTGGGTGTGAAACTTGATTGAAACCGGTTCGAAAGCCGGTAAAATCTTCGTAAATCTTTTGGGGCAGGCGATGCAAACGGTGTGAGATTTCGGACACAGGATGTACCGGTATTATCGAATATCCTGCGTGAAATGTCAATGTTGCCGATTGTGAATTGTCTGCATTTAATGGTAAACTAGCGGCGAGATGAAGAAACGTTTTTGGCTGTTGCTGATATTGATAGTGGCGTTTGGATTGCGTGTTTTTCGGCTGGGGGCGCAATCGCTGTGGTATGATGAAGGCGTGACATGGTATCTGACGCGGTTCAGTCTGCCGGAACTGGTGCGCTGGACGGCGGCGGATATTCAGCCGCCCTTTTATTACCTGCTGGAATGGGTCGCCGTGCGGCTGTTCGGGCAGAGCGAATTTGCCCTGCGCTATCTGTCGGTGGGATTTGGCGTGCTTTCCGTACCGCTGATGTGGCAAATGGCGCGCGCCCTGCTCCCCCGTCGAAATTCGGCGTGGCTGGCGGCGGGATTCATCGCCATTGCACCGTTGATGGTCTATTACAGCCAGGAAGCGCGAATGTATGCCCTGCTGGTTTTCCAATCGCTGCTGGGCAGTTGGCTGCTGTGGCAGATGGTGGCGGTTGAACCACAGAGGCACAGAGTCACAGAGAAAAAATCGGGAAAATCCTCTGTGTCTCTGCGTCTCTGTGGTGAGAAAAAACTTGCGTGCTATCCCATCGCCTATATTTTGGTGATGGTGAGCGCACTGTACACCCACTATTTTGCCGCGTTTCTGCTGCTGGCGCATGTTGGTTATTGGTTATTGGTTACTCGCCATTCGTCATTCGTCACTCGCTATTCGCTATTTGTTGGGATTGCCCTGCTCTTTTCCCCGTGGATGCCGGTGCTGCTGGCGCGGCTCGGTGACGACCCCAGTTACTGGGCTGGCGCGCTGAAACTGCCGGAAGTGCTGCGCGATGTGGCAATCAGTTTTGCGGTGGGCGGCAAACGCGAAATGATTCTCGAATCGCAGGGGATGCTGCTGGCGGCGGGGTTTGCGGTGATTCTTCTTTTTGCTGTTTTGCGTTGGGCGTTTCCCCCTCTGAGGGGGAGGGTTGGGGAAGGGGTGAAATCCCCCCTCCTTTTCCTGCTGCTGTGGCTGATCATCCCCGTGGCGGGGGTGATTCTCCTGTCATACCGCGCTCCGAAATTCAATCCGCGATACACCATGCTGGCGTGGGCGCCGTTTGCGATGATTCTGGTTTCAGGGTTTGGTGTTCAAAGTTCAAGGTTCAAGGTTCAAGGTTTCAAGGTAGCAGGGTTGCAGGGTAGCAAGGTAGCAGGGTTGCAGGGTGGCATCACGTTTCACGTTTCACGCATCACGCATCACGCATCACGCATCACGTTTCACGCATCACGTTTCACGCATCACGCATCACGTTTCACGCATCACGCATCACGTTTCACGTCTCACCTGTTCACTTTCACCGCCGTGCTCTTCATCATCTCTGCGGCGGCATTCAGCCTGAACAACTGGTTTTTCGTGCCGCAGTTTTCAAAAGACGATTTCAAACACGTGGCACAGTTCATCCGCGAGCGATACACCCCCGGCGACACAGTGCTGCTGTCCAGCGGGCACTTTTTCCCGGTGTGGGAGTATTATTTCGGCGCGGAAAATTGGACACCCCTGCCGCAGATGGAAACGCTGGACGTGAACCGCGTCACCGATTTTTCCATCATCCCCACCCTGAAAAACGCGCTGCGCGGGCACAGCGGCGCGTGGCTGGTCACGTGGCAGGATGAAGTGGTTGACCCGAATGGCGTTGTGCTGCTGCTGCTCGATTGGGTGGCAACGCGCACAGAAGACGATTTTCACGCCGGTGATTTTTGGGGTGTGGGACTGCACTACTGGAA
>JALVZI010000165.1:0-385 GCA_027022125.1 Anaerolineae bacterium
GCATTTGCCGCAGGCGGGTGGCGGTGGTGCGCCGGGGGACGGGCAGGGTTTCGATGGTGGTGCACAGGTCGGACAAATCGCCGTGGTTGGCGGGCTGGTCGGGTTCCAAAAATGAGAGCAGGTGGATGGTATGGCGTCTCGCCAGTTCCGCGATGAGATTAAAATTGCGGATAGTGGTTCCCTGAAAAGTGGGATATGGTCGCTGGGGGGTGAGAAAAAGGATGTTCATAGCCAATGAATAATGAGCAATGAACAATGAGCAATCTGACGGCTAATTGCTGACGGCTGACCGCTAATTGTTAATTGTCTTTCGGTAGACGGCGAGTGTTTCGCGGGCGGCTTGCTCCCAACTGAAATTGGCGGCGCGTTTCAGCCCCTTTTCGAT
>JALVZI010000165.1:395-3758 GCA_027022125.1 Anaerolineae bacterium
TCGATGAGATTTGCCCGCAGCGATTCATCTTCCAGCAGCCGGTCCATCGCCACGCCGAGCGCCTCTTCGTCCAGCGGGTCAACCATCAGCGCGGCATCGCCCACCACTTCGGGCATTACCTTTATTTTCGAGACGATGACCGGTGTGCCGCAGCGCATCGCTTCCAGCGGCGGCAAGCCGAACCCTTCATAAAATGACGGGTACACCAGCATTCCGGCGGCATTATACAGATATTTCACTTCCGTATCGTGCACGCGCCCCAGCAGCACCACATCATTTTCCAGCCGAAGTTTGTGGATGGTTTCATCCACTTCTTCGAATAGCCAGCCTTTGCTGCCCGCCAGCACCAATTTTTCCGGTCGGCGGCGATGGTCTTTCAGCCAGCGGAAGGCTTTCAGCAGGGCGGGAATGTTCTTTCGCGGTTCGATGGTGCTGATGAAAAAGAGAAAACCGGGTTCCAGCCCGAAGGTTTTTTTCACGAAAGCGTGCGCTTCGGTTTTGTCAATTGGCTGGTAAATGGGATTGACGCCTTCATAAATGACGGTGATTTTTCGCTGCGGCACGCCGAGCAATTTCACCAAATCTTCTTTGGTGGCTTGCGACACGGCGATGATGTGGTCGGTGCTGCGCACGGCTTGGTCAATCTGCCCGTAATATCGCGCCGATTCTTTGGTCATAAATTGCGGATACAGCAAAAAAGCCAAATCGTGCACGGTGATGACCGATTTGAAATTGCGGTTGAAAGGGGGAATGAAATCGGGCGAGTGGAGCAAATCCAACCCCAGCCGCCGCAACTCTATCCGCAGCGCCGATTGTTCCAGCCGATGATGGCTGGGTGTCCACAGCGATGCGCGCGCGAAATTATGGTTCTGTACAATTTTGGTGTCATCTTTGCGGCTTTGTAGTAAATAAAATTGGTCACCTTCGGGCGCAATTGCTTCCAATCCGCGCGTCAAATGGATGATATATTGTCCGATTCCGGCTTTGCTGTAATAAACCAATCGTGCGTCAATGCCAATCCGCATCCGCAACACCTCAGAAAAAATACGGTGTCCTTCAACCATCGTTGAAGGGCACCGTTGTCCCGCTTACTTTTCGTGGGGATATGATACAATAGAGCGGGCGATTTGAAAAATTTTGCTTTGCAGACGGAAAGAATGTAGGGGCGGCTCGCGAGCCGCCCCTACGGATTCTAGCGCAAACCGACCGATTTTCTCGGTTTTATAGAGGCACGCTGCAACGTGCCCCTACATTTTCACCTATTTCATCCTGAACTAAATAAAACTTTTGAAGAGTGTGCCAAAATCACAGAAACTATCGGCGATTTTTTAAATGTCATTCCCGCGAAAGCGGGAATCCACGGTGTTTCGCTATGGATTCCGGATATTTCCCTGCGGGAAATTCCGGAATGACATTTAAAATCCGTGAAATTTGTGAAAATTCGTGGCTGAATTTCAAATACATAAAAAGTTTCAATAAGTTCCCTGAGTAGCCCGCAGGGCTATCGAAGGGTGGAATTGCCAAAATATCACTGTATACTGGGCAGTTACCACATTTTTATTTTTGTAGAAACACTCAATTTGGGCGGCTCTACTCACGCAACACGCAACACGTGTCACGCATCACGTTTCACTTGGCTATCCGCCGCCGATGGGGGTTCCGGCGCGGCGGGCGATTCGTCCGGCGGGGTTGCCTCCGGTGTTTCCGGCGACCACAGCACCTCTCGCGCTCCCTGCCGGTTCGGCGGGCTGACGACGCCTTTTTCTTCCAACTGATCCATCAACCGTGATGCGCGCGGATAGCCGATGCCGAGTTTCCGCTGCAGATATGATGTGCTGGCGCGCTGGGTTTCAACCACCAATTTGGTGGCGCGTTCCAGCATATCGTCTTTTTGCGCTTCTTCCAGAATATCCGCCCACGGCATTCGCTCTTGCGCGGGTTCGTCGGGTGCGGCAGACGGGCGGGCAGGTGCAGAAGAAGCCGGGGAATATGAAGATGATGCCACTGCGGGGGATGATGGCGTGCCGGAAGTGCCGTAACTCGGTGCGGTACTGCCGCCGCCGGGGGTTTCAGCGGGGGAAGCCCCGCCCGCCCATTTCCAGTAGTGAACCACATTTTTAATCTCTGCATCAGAGACGAAACAACCCTGTAACCGCGCCAGTTTCGGCGAATCCGGCGCTTGATAGAGCATATCGCCTTTGCCCAACAGTTTTTCTGCGCCGGGGGTATCGATGATAACCCGCGAGTCAATCTGACTGCTCACGGCGAAAGCGATTCGCGCCGGGAAATTGGCTTTTATCAGCCCCGTTACCACATCAGTGGACGGTCGCTGGGTGGCGATAATCATATGGATGCCGGTGGCGCGCGCCATCTGTGCGATGCGGGCGATATACCGCTCAATTTCATCGGCGGCGAGCATCATCAAATCCGCCAACTCATCAATGATGACCACCATAAACGGCATTTTTTCATCTTTGGGCATCCGCTGGTTGTATGATGCGATATTTCGCGCCCCCAATTTGGCGAAGGCTTTATATCGCCGTTCCATTTCGCGGGTAATCCATGCCAGTGCGCCCGCCACTTGCTCAAAATCGGTGACGACCGGCGCAATCAAATGGGGAATGCCGTTATATGATGTCAGTTCCACCATTTTGGGGTCAATCATCAGCAGTTTCAACTCGTCGGGGGTGTGGGTCATCAGCAAATTGATGATGGTGGCGTTAATGCACACACTTTTGCCCGAACCCGTCGCCCCGGCGATGAGCAGGTGCGGCTGGGTGGTCAAATCCATCACTTTTACCGCGCCGTTTACCCCTTTGCCCAGCGCGACGGGCAATTGACCTTTGGCTTTCCGGTAATTTTTACTTTCCATCGCCCCGCGCAGCGGCACAATTGAAATGGCGGAATTCGGCACTTCAATGCCGACGATGGGGCGTCCCGGCACGGGGGTTTCGATGCGGATGGGGGCGGCTGCCAGCGCCAGCGCCAAATCGTTCATCAGCGAATTGATTTTGCTGACGCGCACCCGCTGTTCGCGGATAGTGCCGTCGGACATTTTGCGCACGATTTTTCCCGGTTTCACGCCGAATTGAGTGACGGTGGGACCGGGATTGATTTCGACCACTTTTGCCGGCACACCGAACCCGTTGAGCGTTTCTTCGATGATTTCCGCCTGATGGCGGGCGTTGACCGTGCGGGTGGCGATGGGTGTGGCGGGCGCCAGCAGGACGCGCGGCGGCAGGGCACACGAAGGCGAAGAAACGGCGGATTGGCGCACTCGGTCGGTGATCAGAGCCGGCCGCGGCGCGGGGGTGGGCGATGGGCTGATCGAGGGCCTCGGCGCTGTCCACCACGCGGTAGCGG
>JALVZI010000166.1 GCA_027022125.1 Anaerolineae bacterium
CAGCAACCCCCGTCCCGCCACCCACTGGCACACCAACCGCAACCCACGCGCCGACCGACACACCGCCACCAACTTTCACCCCGACACCCACCGCCACCAACACGCCGGTGGTCACTGCCGAACCGGCGGCGCTGAACGCGGGCGCAACCCCCGCCGGAGCATACATTTTCCAGCCCGACCCGTATGCAGTGGTGAATGTTGCAGCAGATGATGTGCTGAATATGCGTGCCGGTCCCGGCGTGCAATTTTCGGTGGTGGGAACTCTGCCGTATTTTGCGGAAGGCGTGCAAATTGCCCCCGCAGAGGTGTCGGTAGACGGTTCGCCGTGGGTTCCGGCGACATATCTCGGCACGGCGGGTTGGGTCAACCGCAATTTTTTGGCGCGGCAGATGGGGTATGTGGATGAAAAAGTTGCCGCCCGTGCCGCCGAAATCATTTTCGCCATAAAAAACCGCGATATGGCAACGCTGGCGACGAAGGTGCATCCGCAAAAAGGGGTGCGATTCTCTCCGTACACCTTTGTGGATACCGCCAACGATTTGGTTTTCAGTGCGGCAGAATTGCCCGCCGCGCCAGAAAATCCCATCGTGTATGTGTGGGGCGCGTTCGATGGTTCTGGTAGACCCATCGAGATGACATTTGCCGACTATTGGGCGCGGTTTGTGTATGATGCCGATTTTGCCCGCCCGGAAATTATCGGGTTCAATCAGATAGTGGGTCGCGGCAACACCGTCAACAATATCGCCGAAGTATATCCCGGCGCAGTGGTGGTGGAATACCATTTCAGCGGTTTCGACCCCAATTTGGTGGGGATGGACTGGCGCAGTTTGCGGCTGGTGCTAGAACCGTTCGGCGGGGAATGGATGCTAGTGGGCATCGTGCATGATGAGTGGACAATTTGAGCGGTGAGAGACAGACGCGGGCACACTTTCGGGTGTGCCCGTTTTTTTACGCCAACTTCACGCAACAGCCGTTAAGTTATGGGTATTTTTGCCGATAATGGAAACAGTGATGATACATTTTGGTGATGCAAAAAACTGCCGCAATCAATTCTGATTTCGGGTTATGTCATCCCCGCGAAAGCGGGAATCCACGGTGTTTCACTATGGATTCCGGATATTTCCCTGCGGGAAATTCTGAGATGGCATTAAACCCGTGAAATTTGCGAAAATTTGTGACCGAAGTTCAGTCACACAAGGGCACGACATTTGTCATTCAATTGCCACTGTTGCCCGCCCCCAAGGAGATATAAAATGATAACCGTGTTGTTTGTGGATGATGAACCGAAAGTTTTGCGCGGGTTGCAGCGCCAAATAGATATGGTCACCGACGATTGGCAGGTGGTGCTGGCATCCGGTGGGGCAGAAGCGCTTGCCGTTTTGAGCCGACAGGATATAGATGTCATCATCGCCGATATGCGAATGCCGGGTATGGATGGCATTTCACTACTGGGTAAAGTTGCCCGGCAGTATCCGCATATTGTGCGGCTGATTTTAACGGGGTACGCCAACGCCACCGACGCTCTGCGTGCGGCGAATTTCGCACATCAATTTTTGGCAAAACCGATTGACATCGATGTGCTGGTGGATATTGTGCAAAATACCATAAAATTGCGCAATATGCTCAATTCACATGAGTTGCGGCAAGTTGTGGGCGAAATTGACACCCTACCCAGCGTGCCATCGCTGTACACCCAATTGATGCAAGCGTTGCAATTGCCCACCGTAAAAATGGACGACATCAGCCGGATTGTGGCGGAAGATATGGCGATGACCGGCAAAATGTTGCAACTGGTCAACTCGGCGTATTTTGGATTGCCGCGCCACATTTCAAGCCCCACACAGGCGGTTATTATGCTGGGGCTGAACACCATTCGCACGCTGGCACTGACCGTGCATATTTTTGCGGAATATAAAAGCATTCAGCTGAACGGATTTTCTCTGGCTGAACTGCAGCAGCATGGTTTGCTTGTGTCTTCGCTGGCAAAAGAGGTGGCACATGGGTTAATGTTGAGCGATTATGAAATCGACAGCGCTGTCACGGCGGGAATGCTGCACGTGCTGGGACGGTTGATTCTGGCGTCGGGTATGCCAGAGCGGTATCGCAAAGTGCTGGAAAAAGCGAAACAGCCGGATGTGGCGTTAAACGATGCCGAAACCAACATATTGGGGGTTCCGCACGGAAAAATAGGCGCATATCTGTTGGCACTGTGGGGTTTGCCGCTGCCGGTGGTCGAAGCGGTGCTGTTCCATCACGAGCCGGAGCAATCGCCGTGTGATACCAGCCGGGCTTCGCCGTTGATGGCGGTGCATATCGCCGATGTGCTAGCATATCAGGTACTGCCGGCAAGCATTGCCGGCAAACCGCCCGAACTTTCACCCATTTATCGGGAAAACCCCGTCATTCAAAATCGGTTGCCCCACTGGGAAGAAATTGCTCGCCAGTTGGTGGCACAAAATAGCGACAGCAGTGCCTCATCTCGATGATTTGGAACACGGAACATGAAGCCTGATTGACTGACAAAACTCGAATTGTTATATACCCTGTGGTATATAATCGAACTAAATGAAACTTTTGTACCAAAATTCCAAAATTATCGGCAATTTTTACAATAGACCTCTTGCAAAAGTCTGTCATACCGGAATTTCCCTGCGGGAAATTCCGGTATGACATTAAAAATCCGTGAAATTTGTGAAAATTCGTGGCTGAATTTCAAACACACAAAAAGTTTCAACAAGTTTAATATCAAATTTTCATTTAACCCGCTGTGAAAAAATCGCAAATCGCGGTATAATGCTTCCATTCGGCAAACTGTATTTTGGAGGCAAATAATGGCAACCCAAACCCCCGCATCCGCCCTGATGGATGATTTAACCCGCATTATCCCCGCCGACCGCGTTTCTGTTTCTGCCGCCGACCGCGACCAGCACAGCCGCGACCAATCGGCGCACCCCGCCCATCTGCCCGATGCAGTGGTGTGGGTGCAATCCACGCAAGAAGTCAGCGACATTCTGCAATATGCCAACGCGCGCGGCATTCCCGTCACCGCGTGGGGTGCGGGAACCAGCATCGAAGGCAATCCCATTCCCGTGCGCGGCGGTATCGTGCTCGATTTCCGGCAGATGGATAAAATTCTGGAAATCCACCAATCCGATTTTCAGGTGACGGTTCAGCCCGGTGTGCTGTATAAAGATATGAATAAAATTTTGGCGCGGCACGGTCTGTTTTTCGCCCCCGACCCCGGCGCGAATGCCAGTATCGGCGGGATGCTGGCAAATAATGCCGCCGGAATCCGCACGGTGAAATACGGCGCCACCCGCGAAAATACGCTGGCGCTGGAAGTGGTGCTGGCAGACGGCACGGTCATCCATACCGGTTCGCGCTCGGTCAAACAATCGGCGGGATATGATTTGACGCATCTTTTTGTTGGCTCAGAAGGTACGCTCGGCATCATCACCGCCGCCACGCTGAAACTCGCGCCGCTGCCCGAACATTTCAGTGTTGCCACCGCCGCTTTTCCCGATGTGGCACACGCCGCACACGCTGTGTCGGAACTCATCGGGGCGGGGCTGGAACCGACCGCGCTGGAATTGCTGGATGCTACCGCCATTCGAGTGATGAATACCGATGAAGGCATCAGTTTTCCCGAAACGCCCCATCTTTTTATGGAATTCAACGGGGTGAATGACGATGCACTGGCGCAAACGCTGGCGCTGGCAGAAGAAATCTGCCGTGAAAACGCCGCCGAA
>JALVZI010000167.1 GCA_027022125.1 Anaerolineae bacterium
ATCACATCCGGCGCGACGAAACTGAAACAAGCGGTCGTTTCCGGCAAAGCGGATGTTTATATGTGCCGGGTGGTCAGTCACGGCAAAGGTGCGGGCAGCGCCGATGCGGTGGTGGAACATTTTCGGCTGTTCCGCAACGGGCTGGGGCTGAAATTTCACGGCGCACTGCACGAATCTATCGCGCCGGATGTGATTGATTTGGGGCTGGTGGTGGCGCGCACAAACGTGGAAGTGCGCCACACCGGATACAGCATCGAAATTGACGATTATAAAGCCAAAGCGCGGCGCAATATGGCTATCATCAACGCCGAATTGCAGAAAAATCCCGATGACCTGTATTGGCGATACCATCGCGCCGCCAGCCTGTCCATTCTGGGCGATACCGAACAAGCCGCCGCCGATTATGAAGCCGTGCTGGCAGACCCGCCGCCGCAGTTAAATTGGGATATTTATGTCTATCAGGCACACACCGGACTGCTGGATATTTACAATAATGCCGGAAAATTTGATGATGCGCGGCGCATTTTGAATCTGGCGCTGGAACGGTTTCCACAGCGGCGACATTTGGCGGTGGTGGCGGGACTGTTTTATTTCGGGCAGGATGAACTGGATACCGCGCTGGAATATCTGCTGCGCGCCCAGCGGTTGCCGCGCGAAAGCGATATGCTGGGGCAGGCGTGGTCGCCGGGAAAACTGGAAGCGGTGCTGGGGCAGGTGTATCTGCTGCGCGGAGAGTATGCGCTGGCGCGGCAGGCGTTTATGGATATGCTCGCCGAAAACGGGAAAACGCCGTCGCGCACGCCGCCCGCAGAGTATGCCGCGGCGGAACGGCTGTTTGCGGCGGGGCAGTTTGATGCCGTGTGCGATTTGCTCGATGAGGTGGCGATGGGCAATCTGCCTGCGCTGCGATTGTTGGCTCGCGCCGAAAACAAACGCGAGCGATGGCACAGCGCCACTGCAAATTTAGCGCAGGCGATGGCACTGGATGAGCCTCGCCCCGATGATTGGGTGACGCTGGCGGAATATGTGCTGCACACGCGCCATTTCGATTCGGCGGAGCGGTTGTGCCAACTGGCGCTGCAAGCCAATCCCGAAAATGCCCAAGCGATGAATCTGGTGGGGTTTATTGCGTTTCAGCAAAACGATGCGGAAAAGGCGATGACCTATCTGCTGCACGCATTTTTGCACGCCCCGGAAAATGATTGGGTGCGGCAAAATTTGGATAAACTGGCTGCCGCGCTGAATCTGCCGCTGCCGGAAGCCATTCGGCAGTTTGGCGGGCGGATGTTGGGGCAGAAAAAGGCGGCACTGGCGGCGATTGCGTTTTCGGTGCTGGTGCAGATAACCCCCGCAGATGTGGCGGCGTATCGCTCGCTGGCGGTGGCGCTCAACGCGCTGGGGCAGGAAGATGAAGCGATGCTCGCATGGCAAACCGCCGAGCAATTGCAAGCCGCCGCATAACAGGCTCTCAAACCTTATTTTCTCTGTGCCTCTGCGCCTCTGTGGTTCAATTTTTACACCTTTTGTCAGTGGACAATAGCCCGACAATTAAGACTAGATGATGCAGTAGACCTTTTGCAAAAGTCTGTTATTTTGGAATTTCCCGCAGGGAAATATCCGGTATCCAGAATAAAACGATGGGTTCCCGCTTTCGCGGGAATGACATTATAAAAGTTGCCGATGGTTTCTGTAATTTTGGCACACTTTTCAAAAGTTTCATTTAGTTCAATGCAAAACCAACAAACATTGTCGGCAATAAACCAAGTTCTCTTGAAAAATCGTAGGGGCAGTCCTTGTGGCTGTCCTGTTCCGGGCGACCACAAGGGTCGCCCCTACATATAAAACGAATATCCGGCTTGATTTTGCAATAACCAAGCATCAGAGTTGATTGTGGTAATTTTTTACGCCGGCAAAAAGTTTCAATCAGTTCAGGTTTAAATGGGAGAAAGTAACAGACGTGTGGCGTATGCTATCAACCTCCAACGTCCAGTGCTTCCAACTCGTCAATCATCTCTTCCAGCACGCGGAAACCGCCGCGCCAGAAACCGGGGTCGCTCACATCAATGCCTGCTTCGGTGAGGATGTGAGTGGGACCGGCAGAGCCGCCATACGACAAAATTCGCAGGTATTGCGGCACAAACGCCTTGCCCACTTCTTTATAGCGGCGATAGAGTGCCAGCACCATCAACTGCCCGAAACTGTATGCGTAACAGTAAAACGGCACGTGATAGATGTGCGGGATGGAAATCCATTCCCATTTGAAATTGTCGCTGATGTCCACCACATCGCCGAATTGGCGGCGCAGGTTTTCCATATAGACCCGATTCAACTCGGCGACGGTTTTTCCCTCCGCCAGCAACCGGTGCGCTTCTCGCTCGAAAAGCACAAAATACGCCTGCCGCAGCACGGTGGCATACGCATCATCGAGCGCCGCCGCCAGCAAATCGCGGCGCACGGCGGGGTCTTTTTCTTCCGACAGCAGGCGGTCGGTGAGCAGCATTTCTGAAAAAACCGATGCCGTTTCCGCCATCGGCAGGGCGGAATGGAAGGTGAGCACCGAATGTTCCCGCGCCATCATAGCGTGGATGGCATGTCCCATTTCGTGTGCCAGCGTCGCCACATCCCGAACTTCGCCGGTATAATTTATCAGCACAAACGGCGATTGCTCCGGCAGAACGCTGGCGCAGAATGCCCCGCCGCGTTTGCCCGGTCGCACCTCCGAGTCGATGTGCCGGTCGGCAAAAACGCGGCGCGCCTGCTGTCCCACTTCCGCCGAAAAACCGTCAAACGTGTCGAGCACCATATTGACCGCCGTATCGTAATCAATCTTTTTGGCAGATTTGCTGAGCGGGGCGTAAATATCATATCGCCGCAGTTTGGGCATCCCCAGCCATTTGGCTTTCAATTTAAAATAGCGGTGGAAAATCGGCGCCTGCTCTGCCACCACATCGAGCAGGGTGTCCACCACCGCGTCGGGCAGGTCGTTGATGAGATTTCGCACCGCAATGGGCGAGTCGAATCGGCGCAATTGCAATTGCTCGTTTGCCCAATCGCGCACGCGGTAATTGTAAATTTGCGCCAGCAGTGTGCCTTCATCTCCGTAAACCCGATACAACTCATCATACGCGGCTTTGCGCAGGTTGGGGTTGTCGCTGCGCACATACACCGACAATTCTTCGCGGGTGAGTTTTTTCTCTTCGCCGTCCACCGTCAGCGTGAATTCAAATTTGTTGGTAATCATATCGTACAGCGTGACCACCGCACTGATGCCATTCACATCTTTCAGGTTGATGATTTTCTCTTCCGGCTCGGAAAGGGTGTACGGCTTGAAGTTGCGTAATTTTTGCAGATAATATGTCAAATCGCCCGCCGCAGCGATGAGCCGGTCGGCGGCGGCGTCATCCAGCGATTTCCACCACAACGACAGAAAGAGCGTGCGATTCTGCACTTCCAGCATCAGTTGATCCATCCGGCTTTTGAAACTCAGTGCGTCCTGCGATTGGGTATCGGCGGCGAACCACAAATCGGCATATGCGCCCAGACGGTACGCCTCGCGGGTAACGGTCTCGAACTTTGCCAGCACGTCTTTAAACGCGGCGGTATCCATATCCGCCGCGAGCGAGTCGCGGGCGGCTTCGACGGCTTTCACGGCGGTTTGCAGTCGTTCGGTGGCGGCGGCAACGGTCGCTTCTGCGGTGTCGGGGAGCAGGTCGCTCAAATCCCACGGGGAAAGTTGGTAACTCATTCGGATTCCTCCAAAATTATGTCGGTCGGTTCAACGGTTGCGTTGCGTGAGTCCACCTTATTTCCGTAGAGACGCCCAATTTGGGCGTCTCTACTGCATCGTCCAACCTTAATTGTCGGGCTATCGCCCACGAAAAAATTGAACCACAGAGGCGCAGAGGAACAGAGAAAAATAAAGTTTGAGAGCCGATTATGCGGTGGTATCTGAAATTTCCGGTAAAAATTTGAACCGAAACTCAAAAATTTAAAAATTCTCCGCGCCTCTGTGTCTCTGTGGTGAAAATTTTCAGATGAGCCATTACAGAAGGCATAATCCTACTTTTTAGATTGGATGATGCACTAGTTATATCAACCTGTGATGTTCTGTCTCTCCGTCCTAAATTTCCCCTGCGGTGCGTTTAGGCGTGGCGGGTGTATACTGTGGTAAAAAGTTGTAACTATACAGGGGAGAGGGGAAAAACGCCCTTCGATACGCCCTGTGGGTTACTCGGGATGAAATCGACAAGATATACCACTGCACTGAACAGTTACCGAATATCCATAAACAAATAACGACGCCGATGAAGCCGAGTCCAATCAAACCTTTGTTTAAACGGCAATTACAAGGGTGAAGGCACTTATTCCGAGTAGTCCCGTGGTATTTATTAGAACCGCCAACCAACCTCGCGAATAAAATCTATAATATTGAAGTATTTGATTCCGAGAGCCTTACATACATCTGGAATGCGCGGTTTTTGGGGACTACCAGGTTGCTCCATCGAAACAACCGGACATTGTTTAAATTCCGCCAAAGCAATAACCCACGGGTCAGCCAATGAACGTTGTTTTGTGAGATTAGTCAAACGTGGAAATAGATTGATGATTTTTTTTTGGCGTGCTTGGATGTCCTGATATAGTGGATAAAATAAATCTCTATTTTTGTCTTTGCACCAATTGTAGATATCATCGTCTTGCTTTTTCAGTTCATCGAGGACTATATCTGGTGAAATGATACGTCCGTCAATTATAGCCTGTTCCAGTCGCTCCCAGAATGATGGGAAGGCATCGATGGGGTACAATCTATGCCAACTCTCAATGAAGGCACTGGTATCAAAACAAAATAGCGGTGTAGTCAAATTTTCACCCCATTATGAAAAGAAAAGCGTGTGTTCAATTTTTTTGATATGTTTGATTTTGGCGCCCAAGTAACGTGATGCTTCAGTCAGTGTGATGGCATTATCGTGATAGGCAGCTAACACTTGCCGAACCAGTAGTTTGCCTTGGTTGCGCAATATCATCCGGTCATACGGTGGTGCGCCGTGCCGTTGATTAGAATGTCGTGCATATTCTTCGCGCTCAGTTTGGTATTGTTTACGTTTATCTCGATAGAACGTGAGCGTTGTGCGATTTAGGATTAATAGGCGGCGTACAATCACTTCACGACTAACGGAAAAATCAGAAGCCAATTGCTCAATATCATCGTCTGCCCATTCTGGTGAGTGGTGGTCTTTCACGACGCGGTGTGCAAGCAATATGTTTTGTGGTACGAGTGCGGCACCAGCCGCGTGGTTGCAAAATTGTTCAATACGATGATGTTTCGTATCCGGATGTAGATATTGACGCAGGTCGCACACGCCAGGCGTATTGAGCAGCAAATGCGTAAACTCGTGCAACAGGGTGAATATGCGCCCAACGCTCGACTTGTCAGCACCATTCAGGAGTATTACCGGAAAGCGAGAAAACAAAAAACTCACGCCTCGTGCTTCTTTTAGATCAACGCGGTGGGCGTGATGGTGTGACATATGAAAAACAAGTACGTTTTGGTTTTCGAGGAGATTTTGCCATTTATTTAACGCATTTGTGTTGCGCCATTGTTGTTGAGCATCCCAATTGATGCCAAGGCGTTTGCGTATATATTTGCCTATTGCTTCTGGGTTGTCGGCAATAGAGATATTTGCAGGTTTGAATATTCCAGATTCAGCATCAGTAAGTTCTGTCATAATTTCACGTTGTTCCAATGCGCGCCGAATCTCAAAACGTAATTCAGGAGATAGATCTTGCTGTAAATTTGATGATGGCAATCGGCGAAAATCCGTCATAGCCGGAGAGAAGTCAGTTGGCGGTTCATCCAAAAAAAATAGTGATAAAGGACGTTTGTAGATTTCGGCTAACTTTTTTGCTTGATTGATTGTTGGGTTTGCTTCACCTGCTTCCCATTTTTGCAACCGTTCAACAGGAATATTCATTTTATGTGCAACACCCTCAATGTGGAACCCTCGTTTCTTGCGTGCCCATATCAGCATTTTGGGGTTTACCAGCGCTGGTATTGGAGTCATATTTTTTCACCTATTGGTTAATTCGTCACAAATTATATCAAAGATTTTCCAATCTGTCTATACCCGCTCCAAATTTCCCCTGCAGCATGTTTGGATGCGACAGATGTGTACCGTAATGAGAAATTGTATCTGCACAGGGAGACGGGACAAATGTTTTTCGATATGCACTTCACTACTCAAATCAATACTCAGAATGCGTTTTTCCCTGCCGATTTCATCCTGAGTAGCCCGCAGGGCATATCGAAGGGTGAAATCGGCACGATACTATTGCACGGTAAGCAGTTACATTTTTCAAACAACCACGGTCTAATGTTGTACCGCCGCATTGAGTGAGTCCATTGAAAAAGGCATTTACCTCACGCAAAGCCGCAAAGATTTCGCAACCAATCACAGCCGCACGCCGCCGCCGAAATTTTTGTAATACAGTTTGCGCGAACGGATGATAGATTCTTTTGCCGCCGCCGCGCCTTCCCAGCCGATGGGTTTGGTGCGGTGTCCTTCCAAATCTTTATAAACCTCAAAAAAGTGTGCCACTTCGCGGAGATAGTGCTGGGGAATGTCGCTGATGTCTTTATAATCCTGAAACAGCGGGTCGCGGGCGGGCACGGCGAGAACTTTATCATCGTGTTCGTCTCTATCCAACATTTTGAACAACCCGATGGGGCGCGCTTCGATGACACAGCCGGAGAAAGTCGGCTCGTTGACCATCACCAGCACATCCAGCGGGTCGCCGTCGTCGTACAGCGTGCGGGGAATCAACCCGTAATCGCCGGGGTAATAGAGCGACGAAAAGAGCACGCGGTCGAGTTTGATGACGCCCAACTTTTTGCCATACTCATATTTATTGCGTGAACCTTTGGGGATTTCCACAATTGCGTAAATTATTTCCGGTGCATCCGGTCCAACATCCAAATCGTGCCACAAATTTGCAGCCATTTTCCATTCCTTTCAATTTAAAGACTCATCTGAAAAAAGGTGTAAAAACTGAACCACAGAGGCGCAGAGGAACAGAGGAAAATAAGGTTTGAGAGCCGGTTATATGGCGTTATCTGCTATTTCCGGCGGAAATCCAAGTCAAATACTTAAAATTCTCCGCGCCTCTGTGTCTCTGTGGTGAAAAATTAACCTTTTTTCAGAGAAAACATTTCAACAAGTTAATTCGCCCATTCGCCCGGTCGCTCATTTGCCCATTTTTGGTACTCGGAACCAACACTTGCCCGCCAAACGTGGCAAAGGGGCGATTCACCGCCCCTTCCAAAATGCCGGCTTCTCGAATGCCGGGGGATCCGCCTGATGCTTCGACGACTCGACGGTGTAATATTTTTACGGCGTCAACCGTCAGGCGTTTCATTTGGCAAGGCGGCGATATAATTCGGTGTTCTTTTTTAGTAGATAAGCAGCAATCATTTCGACTTCGGGGATGGTGGCGGGAATGGATGGCGCGGCAGCAGAAGCAGTGTCGGTAGCGTCGGTGTATTCAATGTTACCGGTGGTTGAAGTGAGGGGTTCAGCCGCACTGGGCGCCGTTGATGGCTGAATCCATTGCTGCCACAAAATTTCAGTCTTGGTGATGGTGGTCATCATCTCTCTCCGTGATGAAAGGAATTAACTCGTCTTCAATGAATCTGTCAACATTTGTTAGACGTTGCGCAGTGTCGAATGTCGGTGCGCCGGTTTGCGGCACTGGCCAGCGGAAAATGGCTTCAATAAAAAATTGCCGGGCATCTTCCAAAAACGATTCTACTTTTATCTCGATGTGTGCCGCGTCCGGCTTATCTGCCGGGGGCGTCATCACCAGTCGCAATCCACCGCCGGCAATGCCGCGCCCAAAACGTTGCAGTGATGAAGCACTTTGCCCCAGTCGTCCTTCCCATAATTCTTTGAAGGCGTGTTCGCTGGTGGTTTGGTATAGGTAGCGGATGGTCGCATCGCACGTCACAATTTGTCGGGTGTTGGTCCAAGTAGCCATAAACGCAGCAGCAATCGCTTCCGCCTCTTTGCCAAATTCTTCAGGGGTGCGTTGCGGACGCGGTGCAACCATCAACAATTGCCCGACCGGCGCATTGGGTATGGGTGTCACTTTGATGACCAATGGCGGTTCGCGGCGGGTAATGGTAATGCCGTTGCTGTCGTCGGCGGTGTTAAAATCTATGCCAGCGTTAACCAGTGCCTGCTGAAAGGTGATGGCTTGCGCTTTATTTGTAACCGGTACAGGTGTGATGACATAGTTAATGCCGATGTGGTGTGGTATCCCCTCGGTGTGCATACTTCCCCCGCATTCATTAGGTTCTGTTGACGTTTGCCGATTTTTCATCCTGAGTAGCCTGTAGGGCGTATCGAAGGGTGAAAATCGGCAGGGAAAAACGCCCTTCGATACGCGGTTCACGCAGTGAACCGCTACTCAGGATGCGTTTTCCCACTGAAAACAAAACGTCAACACGCCCTAGTAGATGAATTATATCAAATAATCGATAATCTGTCTATGCTACCCTTGCAGCGCGCAACGCCGGCGATTGGTGATTCGCTGACTCGCCCATTCACCCATTCGCCACAAAACAAAACACCCCAATGATTCCGTCGGGGTGTTTCATGCTGAAATGCCCTGGGAGAGACTCGAACTCTCACGCCCATTCGGGCACAGGCCCTCAACCTGCTGCGTATGCCAATTCCGCCACCAGGGCTTTCAATTTACGGGCAAATTATAGCCACAACCGCCGAGTCTGTCAAAGTTGAGAGCGGGTTTCAGGGTGCAAGTCTCTTTTCCCCATTGTCTTCATTTTCCCATCCTTCCCCCGCCGAGTATAATTCCCCCCATGATTGAAAATAGACCTGTGGACAAATTGCGGACGCTGGTTGCCTCCGATAATCCGATGGTGGCGCTGTTCGGCGTGCTGATTGTGGTGCTCGCCGCCGGATTGCTGGTGGGCATTCTGTTCGGCGGGCTGGGACCCATTCTGGCAATCGGTGTGCTGGGGGTACTGCTGGCGGCATATTTGATGCTGCGCAGCACTCAATGGGGATTTGTGGCGCTGCTGGGATTGATTATCCTGCTACCGTATGCCGCATTTCCATTTAAAATCGGGTTCACCCCCACATTTTTAGATGCCATTCTGCTGGCGCTGTATGGCGTGTGGTTTCTGCGCATCGCCACCGGCAGCGAAACCACCTTCATCGGCTCGCCGCTGGGCGCACCGATTTTCGCTTTTTTGGCGTGGGCGGTGGTGGCATTCATCGCCGGGCTGGCGCACACCTCTCTGTCGCCGACCATTTTACGCAATTTTGCCGAAGTTTTGCTGGCGGTGATGCTCTTTTTCGCCGCCGTCAATCAGGTAAAAACCGTGGCGCAGTTGGAACAACTTTCGCGGGTAATTTTGGGCAGCGGGGGAATTATGTCCGCACTGGGCATTATTTTCTATTTCATCCCCGGCAATTGGACGGTGGCAATTCTTTCCCGTCTGCGGGTGTTCGGCTACCCCACCGACGGCATTTTGCGCTACATTGAAGATAATCCCGAAAACCCGATGCGCGCCATCGCCACATCCATCGACCCCAACGCGCTGGGTGGGCTGCTGGTCATTCTCACCGTCATCGCTGTGGCATTTCTGCTTGCCAAAAAACCGGTGCTCCCCCGCCGATATTTGGCGCTCATCACCGGTATGATGGGCATCCTGCTGTATCTCACATACTCGCGCGGGTCGCTGCTGGGGGTCGTGGCGGCGCTGGGGGTGATGAGTCTGCTGCGCTATCGAAAATTGCTGCTGTGGATGCTGGTCGGTGCGGCGCTGATGCTCATTCTGCCGCAAACGCAACTATATGTGTCGCGTTTTTTGGAGGGCATTCAGGGCGCAGACCTCGCCACCCAGATGCGTTTCGGGGAATATAAAGATGCGCTGACGCTCATTTCCCGCTATCCGCTGATGGGCGTCGGTTTTTCCGGCACACCCGATATTGACCTCTATCTTGGCGTGTCGAGCCTGTATCTGCTGATTGCGGAGGAAATGGGCGCGGTGGGACTGTCGCTCTATCTGCTGATTAGCGCCGTTTTTTTTACGGTGGTGTATCGCACATGGAAACGTCTGCCCGCCGGACACCGGCTGGAAGCGCCGCTGCTGGGGTACTCGCTGGCGGTGCTGGGGGCGATGGTCAGCGGCATTTTCGACCATTTTTTCTTCAACATCACCTTCACCCATCTGGTGGCGCTGTACTGGCTTTCGATGGGGTTGGCGATGGTGGCGGTGCTCCGCGCGCGGGAAGAATTGGAGACTGCACTTCGGGATGAGTGACACAGTGCCGAATGAGGCAAAAAACAGTCCACAGATGAACACTGATGAACACTGATTTTTGTATCTGTTCAGAAAGACGAGAAAAACGTAGGGCGGCTCGCGTTAAAATCCGTAGGGGCGACCTTTATGGTCGCCCCAAAAGGGCAGCCACAAGGGCTGCCCCTACGAGACACCAAAATCCGTAGGGGCGGCTCGCGAGCCGCCCCTACCGAAACCCGATAAAAACGGTGAGGCGGCGGTACAAAACGGTTCTCCACGCGAACACTGCCGGTTGACGAAACCTCACGTTTCACGCAAGTTGTCGGCAAAAGCGTAAAATTTGTCAAGGTGAATTCGGCATCAATGAACCATACCCAAATCTGTGTTCATCTGTGGACTGAAAATCCATCTCGATTGGATTTCGGAGGCAACCGATGGCTGATTCAACACTGAAAGTGACCGGTTCGTACAAAAATTTGGACGCAATTGCCCATTTTGTGACCGAATGGGCATTGAAAGCCGCGCTGGATGAACGCGCCATTTACGCCGTGCAAATGGCGGTGGATGAAGCGTGCAGCAATATCATTGCGCACGGATATGGCGGCGAAGGCAAAGGCGACCTTCAGGTGGCGTGCCAACTGCTGCCCGACGGTTTGCAGGTGTCCATTACCGATTTTGGCGCACCGTTTGCCGCCGAAAATACCGCCGCCGCGCCGGAATCTCGCGCCGAAGGGGCGCTGGGGTTATTTTTGATGCGCCAACTGATGGATAAAGTCCGTTTTGAAGCCGCCGGCGGGCAAAACAAACTGATTATGGAAAAACGAAATGGCTGAAATTCCGACTGTATCCGCTCCCCCGAAACCGAATCCCGCTGTGCTGGAAGAACGCTGGCTGCACAATGTGATGCTCCGCTTTCAGTCGTTTCACGACCGCCCGCTGTGGTGGAACGCGCTGACGCTGATTGTGATGTTCCGGCTGGTTTTGGCATTTTGGGAACTTTTCGCCCCGCCGATTGCCGTCGCCGCAACAGTGATTTTTGTGGCGGCAGTGCTCGGCGATTTGCTGCTGCTGTGGCTGCTGCCGCGCAAAAAAATCTCTTTCGGACCGATTGAGCCGCAATTGCTGGTGATGATGATTCCCCGTTTGCTGGTGACGGCATTGGCGCTGGCGCTGGCAACGAAAAGCCAACCGCTGGCACTGGGCGTTTTTTTCGTTTTACAGGCGGCGGGGTCGGCGGCATATATCTGGGGAATGGCAATCGAGCCGCAGCGGCTGGCGCTGACCGAATTGGATGTCGCCTTGCCGAAATTGCCCGCCGCCGCACCGCCCATCCGACTGCTGCACATTAGCGATTTGCACGTGGAGCGATTGACTCGCCGCGAAACGCGCGTGCTGGAACTGATTGACGCTGCCCAACCCGATATCATCGTCATTACCGGCGATTTTCTGAATCTGTCATACAATAACGACCCCGAATCGATGGCGCAGGTGCGCGGTCTGCTGGCGAAAATCCACGCGCCGCACGGCGTTTTCGCCGTGCTGGGCAGTCCGCCGGTGGATTTGCCGGAAATCGCCGCGGAGCATTTCGACGGCACGGAAATCACCCTGTTGCGCCA
>JALVZI010000168.1 GCA_027022125.1 Anaerolineae bacterium
GCGCACCAGACTGTCTTTTATGCCGATGGCTTCCCGCTCGGCGGAGGAAAGTTCAAAATAACTGACCAGCGCCACCTGATTGACCAGACTTTCCACCCCGCCGAGACTCGGCGCGATGAGCGGATTTCCAGCCGGTCGATGAATTCACCCGTACCGGCGAAATCGGTATCGAGCACGAAACTGACCACCCCGCCGAAACCGTCCATCTGCGCGGCGGCGGTGGCGTGGTCGGGGTGCGACGGCAACCCGGGATAGTACACTTCGCGCACGGCGGGATGTCCCTGCAAAAATTCCGCCAGCCGCTGCGCCGTTTGATTCTGCTGGCGCACGCGCAGGGGCAGCGTTTTCAGTCCGCGCAGCAGCAGGTACGCCGAGTTGGGGTCGCTGACCGCGCCGAACACGCCCTGCATTTGGCGCACGGCGGCAAGCAGATATTCGGAACCGCACACCGCGCCCGCCAGCAAATCGTTGTGTCCACCCAGATATTTGGTGGCAGAATGCACCACCAAATCCACACCAAACGCCAGCGGCTGCTGGTTCACCGGGGTGGCAAAAGTGCTGTCAACAATGGTTTTGATGCCGCGCGGACGGGCAATTGCCACCAGTTTCTCCAAATCGAGCACACGCAGGTAGGGGTTGGTCGGCGATTCGGAGAAGATGATTTTGGTGTTCGGGCGGATGGCGGCTTCCAGCGCGGAAAAATCGCCCATCGGCACGACGGTTACTTCCACCCCGAACCGTTTCAGGTGGTTGCCGATGAAATCGCGCGTGCGGCGGTAGGAATCATCGGTGTAAACGATATGGTCGCCCGCCGAAAGAAAGGTCATCAGGGTGGTGGTGATAGCCGCCATACCGCTGGCGAAAAGCACGGCGTCCTCCGCGCCCTCCAGCGCGGCGATTTTCTGCTCGGCGGCGCGAATGGTGGGGTTGCCATAGCGACCATATTCCCAGCGGTCATCGGCGTCGCCCCACATGCGGGCTTCCATGTAATCGGTCAGGTCGGCGGTGCTGGTGAAAGTGTAGGTGCTGGTTTGGAAGATGGGGGTGGTCACGGTGTGTGCCGCTTTTGCCCGGTTTTCGCCCGCGTGGACAGATTTTGTGGAAAATGATTTTTGGTCGCTCATACGTTTCTCCTGTGCGGTGTGTTTTCGATTTTCACGTGTGAGAAATGAGCGGAACCGTGTGCGGGGCATTAAAAAAGCCTCACACGCTGGTGAGGCTTTGAGAAGTCTGCAAAATACTCCTCTCATCTCTCAGACGTGCGTCTGTCGGAATTGGCACCACTCCCCATCGGTTTGCCCGATGGTGAAGGTTGCCGGGGTTTCATAGTGCCGTTCACTCCACCCCTCTGGATGAGAAATCATCGTATTTAATTGCGGGACATCATATCAGATTTGTGCGAAAATGTCAAGCGAATAGCGAATGACGAGTAGCGAATAGCGAATGACAAATGACAAATGACAATCTAAACATATCCCAATTTGTGCGCGGCGTGTGCCAACTCATCTCTGAATTTCGGATGGGCGATGTTGATGAGCGCCTGCGCCCGCTGGCGCACGGTTTTCCCGTGCAGATTCGCCACGCCATATTCCGTCACCACATAATGCACATCGTTGCGCGTTGTCACCACGCCCGCGCCTTCCGTCAGCGTGGGCACAATGCGGCTGATGGTGTCACCTTTGGCGGTGGACAGAAACGCGATGATGGGCAATCCCCCTTTTGAGCGCGCCGCACCGCGAATGAAATCCACCTGCCCGCCAACGCCGCTGTAAAATTTGGTGCCGATGGAATCGGCGCACACTTGCCCCGTCAAATCCACCTGAATGGCGGAATTGATTGCCACCATTTTTTCGTTTTGGGCGATATTGAACGGGTCGTTCACATAATCGGTGGGGTGCATTTCGATGATGGGGTTATTGTGGATGAAATCGTACAACCGTTTGGAACCGAACAGAAACCCCGCCACAATTTTTCCGGGATGGAACGTTTTGCGGGCACAGGTGATGACCCCCGCTTCGAACATATCAATCACGCCATCGGAAAACAACTCGGTGTGGATGCCCAAATCGCGGTGGTTGCCCAAATTTTTCAGCACCGCATCGGGGATGCTGCCGATGCCCATTTGCAGGGTCGCGCCATCGGGAATCATTTCGGCGATATGCTCCCCGACACGCAGATGCAAGTCGCTGCTGCCCCCCTGCGGCGCTTCGGGAATGGGATAATCCACTTCCACGATATGGGTCAACCGGCTGACGTGAATGAACGAGTCGCCGAGCGTGCGCGGCATTTGGCGGTTAATTTCGGCGATGACCACCCGCGCCGATTCAGCGGCAGGTTTGGTAGAACCGACCTCGACCCCGAAACTGCAAAAACCGTGCTCATCCGGCAGCGACAGCGAAATCAGCGCCACATCCAGCGGCAGAATGCCGTTGCGGAACAGCGACGGCACTTCCGACAGAAAAATCGGCGTGAAATCGGCGCGCCCGTCGTTGACCGCATTCCGCACCGCAGGTCCGATGAACAGCGCGTTATGCCGGAACGACTCGCTGTACTGCGGGTCAACATACGGCGCATCGGCGAAAGTGAGGATGTGGGTAATTTCCACATTCCGCAAATGCGATGCCTGCCGCACCAGCCCGTCAATCAGCACTTTCGGCACGCCGGAACCGCCGCCGATATACACCCGGTTGCCCGATTGAATGGCAGACAGCGCGGTATCCACATCGGTCACTTTTCGGCGATAAATTGTTTCCCAGTTCATACGCTCGTGCCTCCCTGCGGCAGTGAAATTTCGACTTTTTTGCCCAGCGCCGCCGCCGTGACCGCGTGTGCCAGTTTGCCTTCATACATCACCGTGCCGTTTCTCAGCGCGGGGTGCGTTTTGATGGCGTGGTCAATACCCGCATTGCCGATGGTCAGCAGATACGGCAGCGCGGCGTTGGTCAGCGCATAACTGACGGTGCGTGCGGCGATGGCGGTCAAATTCGGCACGCAGAAATGGATGACGCCTTCTTCCACAAACGTCTGGTCGCGGATGGTGGTGGGTCGGCTGGTTTCCACACAACCGCCGCTGTCAATGGAAAAATCCATAATGACCGACCGTTTCCGCATTGAACGCACCATCTCCCGCGTCACCAGAATCGGCGCGCGCTGACCGGGTATCTGCACCGCCCCGACCAGCACATCGGCAAAAGCCACGGCGCGTTTCAGATTGAATTCATTATAGAGGACGGTGTTCACTCTGCCGTCGAAAAATTCTTCGATATGGCGCAGTTTTTTCATATCTTTGTCGATAACCGTTACCTGCGCCCCGACGCCCCAAAATGCCCGCGCCGCGCTGAAACCGAGCACGCCGCCACCCAAAATGACCACTGCGGCGGCAGGCACGCCCGCCAGCCCGCTGAGCAGTGTGCCCCGTCCGCCGCGCGGGGTGGTCAGCAATTTTCCGGCGACAATCGGCGCGAGACGACCGGCGGCTTGACTCATCGGCACCAAAACCGGTTGACAGCCATCATCTCTCTGTACCAACTCATAGGCGATGGCGGTAATTTCGCGTTCGGTCAGTGCTTCCAGCAAATCGGGGGATGATACCGCCAGATGCAAAAATGACAGGATGGTTTGCCCGTGCCGGAAATGCCGGTGTTCCTCCTCGGTGGGGCGGGTAACTTTCACCACCACATCGGCGCGCCCGTATGCCTCGGCGGCGGAATAGACAATCTGTGCGCCCGCCCGACGGTAAT
>JALVZI010000169.1 GCA_027022125.1 Anaerolineae bacterium
CGATGACATCCGCCGGGGTATCTGCCAGCACCGCCAATCGCGGACGGTGAAAATCCATCAACTCGGTTTCCGTCAGCCCGTAACCGCCGCGATATTCCGAGCCGTCCGCCAAAAATGCGCCGTAACTCCCCACCGATGCGGCGACAATCGGTTTGGGGCGGTTGGTGCGGTTCGCCGGATTTGCCCAAAACTCATCGCGGGCATCCACGGCGAGTTGCACCGCCAGCCGCATCAAATCGGCGGCTTCCGCGTGCGATAACCCGCGCCGGGCAAACCCCTCAAACGTTGCCTGATAACTGGCAGTGGTGGCGCAGTCAGCGCCGGCGGCAAAATAATCCAAATGCACCTGTTTGATGAGTTCCGGTTGTTCCAGCAACACTTTCGCCGACCACAGCGGGTCGTTCAAATCTGCGCCGCGCCGTTCCAATTCTGTCGCCAGCGCGCCATCCAGAATCATCACGCCCTGTTTCTTTAAAATTGATTCAATCGGATTTGGATTCATTTTGACTCTTGCGTTAAAATGAGATAGTTGTCAGTATTCAGTTATCAGTAGTCAGTGGTCGGCTGAATACTGAACACTGATAACTGATAACTGACAACTATTATACACAAATTATGTCCGGAAAAAAGTTAGGCAACTCACAAAAAAAATCTTGGCTGGTGCGGGGATTGATGTCTCTGCTGGCGACGATGTTCGGATATGCGTTTTGGCAGGTGTTCGGGTACAGCCGAAAACTGCTGCGCCAGCCGAAATTTCAGCCGCAGAATGATGCCTGGCGCACGCTGGACGATACCACCCGCGAAGAGTGGGCGGTGCGCATCGCCGCCGAAAATCTGCGCGCGGGCATCGAGCGGCGGCGGTTGCCGGACGGGCAGGAAAAATTGGTGCTGTGCGCGGGCGTGCGCAATTTCCGCGAGCCGTGGGCGCGCGATTTCGGTTTCGCATCGTTTGGGCTGGTGGAATTGCAAGAATACCGGGTGGTGCGCGAAGGGCTGGAAGTCTTTTTGCTGAACCAGCGACCATCGGGGCAGTTTCCGGTGAAAATCCATTCCACCAATTTTTTCGACCGTTACCTGCATTCGCTGTTCAACCGTCAGCAACCCACCGATGCCCCCATCCGCCCGAAATATATCACCGCACACAATACCGTTTCGCTGGACGGGAACGCGCTGCTCATCATCGCCCTGCTGAATTACGCCCGGCGCAGCGGCGATACCGATTTCGCCCGCACCCACTGGCGCGCGCTGAAACGCGCCGTGCAGTGGATGGCAGGGTATGCGCCCAACCCCGACGGATTGCTGGTGCAATCGGCGTTTGCAGACTGGGCGGACAGTGTCGCCCGCGCGGGGAAAATCTTGTACACAAATGTACTTTATTGGAAAGCGATGCACGATTTGGCACATGCCGCGCCGCAATTCGGCACGGCTGCCGATGCGGATTATTTTTCCGCTCGCGCCGCCGAAATCAAATCGTCCATCAATTCCCATTTCTGGCGCGGCGATTTGGGTTATTTCGTCACCAGTCAGATGTTCAATAATTTGAACAGCAGCGGAAATTTGCTGGCGGTGGCATGGGGTATGGCGTCGCCGGCGCAGTCGCATTCAATTTTGGATAAAATGGATGCGTTTGATATGGCGAATCCCGTGCCAACGCAGGTGGTGCACCGCGCATATCCGCGAAAGTTCATCGCCATCGAAAATCGGCTGGGGGGCATTGCCCATTATCACACTTACGCCGCGTGGCTGTGGCTCGGCGCGTGGCATGTCATTGCGCTGGCGCGGATGAACCGCGTGCCGGAAGCAAAAATGCTGATGCGCCGCATCGCCGATGTGATTGTTCGCGATGGCACGGTGCACGAAGTGTATGACCCCGACGGGCAGCCGCTGTCAACTTTTTGGTACACCTCTGAAGCCCCGCTGACATGGAGCGCGGGGATGGTGGTTTATGCCGCGCACGTGCTGCAGCGATGGGAAACGGGCGAACCGGCAACGCCACAGGATGAACGCTATGACGATTGAACGCACCGCACCGCCGCTGCCGCGCTGGATACAGTGGCTCGACCGGCGCGCCGCCGGTATTCCCGGCATTCTATTCACGGCGATATGGCAATTTTTCGCCACCCGTGCCGTCGAAGCCTCTGCCAGCATCGCCTATTATTTTCTCTTTTCGCTTTTCCCGCTGTTGATTTTTCTGGTGGTGGTGGGGTCGTATTTCTTGGAAGAAGGGGAAGTCAAACACGAAATTGTCATTTGGCTGACCAACTTTTTCCCCACTGCTTCCGATTTCATCGAGCAAAATTTGGATGTCATCATCGCCCAGCGGCGCTCGGCGGGAATTACCGCCGTGATTGGATTGCTGTGGGCGGGGTCGGGCGCATTTAACGTGCTGGCACGCAACATTGACCGGGCGTGGTTCACCGCGCGCCCGCGCAGTTTCGTCAGCACCCGGCTGGTGGCATTCGCCATGATTAGCGTGCTGGTGATGCTGCTGTTCGTGTCGCTGTTTCTCAGCACGGCGGTCAGTTTACTGCCGCTGGCAGAAAGATGGCTGGACGGGCTGGTGACCGACCATAACCCGCTGCTGGCATTTTTGCGCACCACCCTTTCTCCACTGCTGCTCACCCTGCTGATGTTCACCAGCCTTTACCGCTGGATACCGAATGCGGATGTACACTGGTCGGAAGCATTTTGGGGCGGGGTGGTCGCCACGCTGGGTTGGCGACTGGCAATCAGCGGGTTCGGGTGGTATCTCACCAGCGGGCTGACGAATTTTCAGGTAGTATACGGTTCGCTGGGGACGGTAATTGTTTTACTGTTGTGGATTTTCATCAGCAGTTTGATTACCTTGTTTGGCGCACATCTCAGCGCCGCCATTGCCTACCACCGACGGCAGGTCAGTGCCCACCCCGACCGTGGTCATCCATCGGTTTAGCCAGTTTCTTTTTCAGCAAAAGTTTATTCAGGTTTTTCCCCTTCGACAGAATTTCGCCCGCGTCATCACTGCCGGGCAAAAACCACACATCGGCGATATAGCGCCCGTATTTGCCGATTTTATCGGTTTTGATGACCACTGCCGGACATTCCGCCAGCGTGTCGATAACGAATTGTTTGGCTTTCAACCCTTCCGGGCGTTCCGGTCCCCGAATTTCGGGGGTGTTGACCCCTTTCAGTCGCACTTTCATCATCTGCCGCAGAAAAAATCCCAAATCAATATCCACATAAAGGGTATCGCCGTCAACAATGCGGGTTATGGTTGCTTTGTAGGTGTACACAGTTGCCTCCATTGAGAAAATGGTTTCATGGTACTATTATACCACCGCTCCATTTTTATGTCATGTTCGGGCGGGTTCTTTGGCGCGGCGCGGTTGCCGATGCTTAAAATATGTGCGATAATAATAGGCGAAAGATACATCTATCCAGCATAGCAAAAAACAATCCGGCAAATAACCGGTTTTGCACAATCAGACTGCGTATTGCGTATTTCGTGTTGCGTAAATGACGCAGTACGCAATACGAAATACGTTTGCCAAAAGTAGTGCATCATCCAATCTTAATTTTCGGGTTATCACACCGGATTTCTCTGAAAAACTAAAATTCTCACGCAAAGACGCAAAGACGCCAAGAAAAACAAAGATTTTTGAAACTTTGCGACTTCGCGGCTTTGCGAGAAGTAAATATCTCTTTTCAGTAGACTCGGTGGGTCAAAGTAGAACTTTGACGCTCCACACC
>JALVZI010000170.1:0-2969 GCA_027022125.1 Anaerolineae bacterium
GGCGTTCGCGCTGGGCGGCACGCCGCAAGACGTGGCAGAAGATTTGGTCATCAGCATCAAAACCGTTAACTCGCACAAAACCGTCATCATGTCGCTATGCCGCGCCGCGTGGGACGTGCCGGACAGTACCTATCTGTCGTACCACTTTCTGCGCGAAAAGTTCCGCGTATTTTTTGATGAGTATACACCGCATGACGGCACAGAAAATCGGCAAAACCCCTGAAATCGTCTCGGAAGAATGTCTGATGTAGGGGTGGTAGATTTATGGTACACTGGTATTGTAGCAGAAAGGAGCGTTTATGTTGCAAAATTTAAAGCGAACAGACCATTTAATCTTGCTGGTGGGCACAAATCCACTGCCCAATTATGTGGCAGCGAAATTATTATTGAATGAAAATGGGCGATTGCATTTGCTTTACTCTGCCGATACAGCCGAAATAGCCGAGCGGTTAGAGATTTTGTTAGGGCAAGAGGCAACGCGCACCCGGGTTGATGAGTCGGATGCCGGTGATATAGCCGAGAAGATGACCAGGTTGGTACAGAACATCGGCAGCGGAAGTATTGGCTTACATTATACCGGCGGCACCAAAGTAATGGCTGTCCATGCGCATCGTGCTTTCTTAGGAGCAATGAAACAGCACCATTTTGACCAGAAACCGGTGTGCAGTTACTTGGATGCTCGCAGTTATAAAATGAAGTTTGACCCACAACCGGGTTATAGTGGATTTGATGAAAAAGTATTGCAAGCCGAAAAAGTAGATTTGGAAACTGTACTGGCGCTGCACGATATACCATTAACCAAAAGCTCGCTAAATACTACCTCCCACTTACACAAGACATCGCGGGTATTGGCAAATCTTCATACGAACCCAAATACGGCTGGGCAATGGAGAACGTGGTGTGACAATGAGTTGAAACCAAAAACTTGGCATTTACTTGGCAGTAAAAAAAGTCAAGAGCGCAAATTAGCCGCAGTTACCTTAAATTTACCAACAGAAGATGACTTGCAAGTTGCGGTTGAAAGCATTTTGACTGAATTGGGATTGCCGATGAATCATGTGCTTTCGTTGTCTGCGCCTCAAATCGCGCAAGTTTTTGGAAAACCACGGCGGTTTTGCCGGTGGCTGGACGGTATTTGGTTGGAAAATTACGTCTTCGATGAAATATCGGCAATTGCCGAACAAGCCGGACTCAATGATGTGGCGATGAGCCTAGATACGATACGGGATGAAAACAGACCGGATTTTGAATTTGATGTAGGTGTAATGAAGGGCTACCAACTGTTTGGGTTGTCGTGTTCCACAACATTGGACAAAAAACGCCCAAAATCGAAACTATTTGAAGCATATATCCGGGTTAAGCAGTTGGGGGGCGATGAAGCGCGCGTCGGGCTGGTTTGCCCGCAACACGGCTTAAAGAAGAAACTTGAAAAAGAACTACCGGAAAGTGTGCAGGGTAAGGTGCGCATTTTTGACTCGGCACACCTTGAAAACCTGCGCGCCGAACTGCAAGACTGGTTTGAACACGCCAAATAATATCTGAAAGGAGTAATTATGCCCAAATACACCTTAACCGTTCTGGATACCACCGGCATCCAAAATTATATTTTTGGAAGCAACCGGCTCAAGGAAAATATCGGCGCGTCTGAACTGGTCAAACGCGCCACCGAAGATTGGGTTTATGAAAGTTTACCCGGCGACAATAATATGAAATCATCGGGGCAAACTTGGGAAGTTGATAACACCCAACATATCGAAGATGGCAAATTGCAGGCAGAAGTTGTTTATGCCGGCGGCGGCAACGCGGTTATCTTGTTTGATACTCTGTCTCGTGCCAAAGAATTTGCCGCAGCCATCAGCAGAAAACTAATAACGTTTGCGCCCGGCATTAACTTTACGGTGGTTCACACCGAATTTGAATGGGACGCGGACCCTTTGGGCGGCGATAAAAGTGGTGTTGTTTTTAAAACCTTCGCCAAACTGGCAAACGCCAAACGCAGCCAACCCGTTTCTCGCCCGCTGGCAGGCGTCAGTGTCAGTGCTTTTTGCCAATCGACCGGCTTGCCGGCAATTGGGGTCGCAGAGAATCGGCTTATTTCCGCCGAAACCAAAGCCAAATTGAACGCTTCAGATGTTGCCCCCAAAAAACTATTTGTTCCCGGCATTGAAGATTGGTATGAAATGGAGATTGATTTTAATGAAATGGGCAGCCAAAAACGCGATGGTAAAGGCAGTTATATCGCTGTGGTACACGCCGATGGCAACGGGATGGGCAAACGTGTCGAGCGCATTGCCAAAGATTTTCCAAATCCGGGTGGTGGCAGCCGGGCATACATCAACACTATCAGAGAATTTTCACAAGATATGCGTGGGGCGACTCAAAAAGCCGTTACAGCAATGGAAACCGAACTTATTCGGGCAGTTCGATTTGATGAAAAATCAGAAACAGAAAAAATTGTCGGTGAAGTACCGTTGAATGGTAGAAAACTGCCCTACCGGCGTATTATTGTTGGTGGAGATGACGTGTCCTTTGTTTGTGACGGGCGGTTGGCATTGACCCTTACCGCCGCATTTTTAGATGCGTTTGAAACTGCGATGGCTGCTACCGGCAACAAATACCTGAAAGATACCCGCGCTGCCGCCGGCATTGCGGTGGTTAAAACGCATTACCCATTCATTCGGGCTTATAAACTTGCCGAGTCGCTAACTAAAAACGCCAAAAGGTGGATTAAAGAAGAACAGAAAAAAGAACGGTCTGATTTTTCCGCGCTAGATTGGCACTTCGCCCCCGGCGGGCTATCCGGCGAACTGGAATTCATTCGCCAGCGAGAATACTGGTTGGATGATGACCATACCCTGTTGATGCGCCCCATCGCACTGCGCGATGAGCCGAGTTGGCGCAACTGGGAAAACTTTAGCCATATCATTAAACAGTTTTCAGCCAAAGGCGAAAACGGCTGGGGCGACAAA
>JALVZI010000170.1:2979-11572 GCA_027022125.1 Anaerolineae bacterium
CAATAAAGTTAAAGCCTTCCGCGAAGCCTTGCGCAACGGGCAAGCCGGTGTGACTCAATTCCGCACAGCGTACAAAATTGAAAAACTGCCGGAAATTAAAACTGGCAACCCTGACTCCGATGTGCGCGTTACCGGCTGGTCAGACAAACACTGTGCTTATTTTGATGCCATCGAAGCGATGGACTTTTACCTTCCGTTAGGAGGCGATGATGTCTAAATTTTATCTGAAATTCACACTCGATAGCGATGCCACTTTTGGACGGGGCGAAGGAGTTGCCGGGTTAGTGGATGAAGAGGTGGAACACGATGAATTCGGCTTCCCCTATCTGCGCGGCAGAACGCTGAAAGGCTTGCTGGTAGAAGAGGTTGCCAATTTACTTTTCGCCCTAAAAAAACAAGGAAGCGATCATTACGACAAGTTTACATCTGCCGCCAATACTTTATTTGGTGTATCCGGCACAATTTCCGAAGACACCGGCATTTTACGGGTGGGAGACGCTCGTTTGCCCAAGCCGCTGCGAGATATGATTCGCTACCAAACACACAAACATCCAAAAGATGTTAACCGGACTAGCGTACTGGAATCACTCACCGACATCCGCCGCCAAACCGCATTGGATGAAACCGGTCGTCCGGACGAAGGCAGTTTGCGCAGTATGCGAGTTATTTTGCGTCAAACCCCTTTTGAAGCAACTTTGCAGTTGACCCGTACACTTGAAGATACTGATATGAATTTGGCGCAAGCACTGTTGAGCGCAGCAACACTGGCATTTCGGCGAGCCGGCACCGGTCGCAATCGGGGGCGCGGCGCATTAACCGCCCACTTGCTCGATGAAACCCATACCGACATCACCGAGAAAGCCTTTAATCTTTTCCAAAAGGAGGTGGCGCAATGATTGCCATTCGTTACACCATAAAATTGCTAGAACCATTGCTGGCAACAGCCCTGCAAAGCGACCCCAACAGCGCGGTATCGTATCCGTACATTCCGGGTAGTTTGGTGCGGGGTGCGCTCATCGGCAGATACTTGGCAAATTCAAATGGCAAATACTTCGCCGTGCAAACAGAAAGTCGCCGCCGATTCTTGAATGGGCAAACCCGCTATCTCAATGCCTACTTGCTCGACAAAAATGGAAAGCGTACCCTGCCCACGCCGTTAAGTTGGTACAAAGAGAAAAACGCCAAACCGGAAGATGAATACACCATTTTCGACAAAAGTGACCCCGATTTTGATGTGGAAAATCTGAACGATATCAACCAACCCAAAGCGCATGAAGCACAATTTTTCAGTATTGACGAAAGCGATGTGTATTTGTTTGACCCGAACCGTCAGGTCAACATCCATACCCGCCGTGAAAACCGCCAAAAAGGACACGCTGTCGAAGACGATGATGGGCGCAGTGCAGTTTTCCGCTACGATGCGCTGGCGGCGGGACAATTTTTCGGCGGGATAATTTTATGCGATGACCCCGCCGACGCCAAAGCGCTGGCGAAACATTTAACCCGTGGTACCGAATTTGTCATCGGCGGCTCGCGCAGTGGGGGATACGGTCGGGTACGGATTGTTGACACCAAACAAATAAACAACTGGTATGAAACCGAAACGGAAACAGATGACATTCCGGCAGGGCAAACATTCACCGTCACTTTACTCAGTGATATGATTGTGCGCGATGAAAACGGGCAATTTTCCGACACCCTTTCCGAGAAAATACTTGCCCAAGCGTTGCAAGTTGATGAAACAATGCTCAAACGGCAAAAGACCTATCGCCAAACGGCAATGGTGGGCGGATTTAACCGGAAATGGGGGTTGCCCCTACCACAAAATCTCGCCATCCGAGCCGGTTCCGTTTTCACTTTCTGCACCACTGCTGATATTCCGGCGGCGGCAATTGAAGCGCTGCAATGGCGCGGGCTGGGTGAACGTCGCGCCGAAGGATTTGGACGATTGGTTGTAAATTGGTTCGATTATGAAGATGACCTCCGTTCTGCCGAAACGGGTAAAGATGGCTCGACATTGCTTAAACCGAAATTGGATGCCAAAAGCCGAAAATTGGCGCAACAAATGACCGAACGCCTTTTCCGCCGCAACGCAGACCGTGCGCTGGTTAAAGAAGCAAACCAGATAACTATTGGCAACCCACCCAAACGGAGTCAATTAGGCGGTTTGCGAACAGCAATCCGTCAAGCGTTGCAGGCAGAAAGTATCAGCATTCAACCGGTGATTAGTTATCTGAATGAAATGAAGTTGACCGCAAACAAACAGTTTGAATCTGCCCGTATCGGTTCAAACACACTGAAAGATTGGTTGATGGAACAACTTAAACACCCCGACCAAGTTTGGCAACAATTGGGCACACCGAATACAAATCCGCTGTATATAGCAGAGGTTACGTTATCACAAACATTGGCAGCGGAATACACCTTGCGGTTGGTGGATATGGTATTGGCAAGAGCAAGCAAGAAGGAGCGCAACAATGGCTAAATCAGATGGTTGGCGACACCCCAGACCCATTGTCAAACGAATCATCATTGAAGGTAATTTAGAGTTGCAAAGTCCGGCGCACTTTGGCAGCGGCGATACAGAACCGCTGTCGCCCATTGATATGCTGTTGTTGCGCGACCCACTGACCGGTGCGCCACTACTGCCCGGTGCTTCCATTGCCGGAGCGTTGCGAAACTACCTTCGCACTCGGCAGTTTGGCTATCATAAAAAACAAACCGGATTGGCTGAAAAATTATTTGGCGGCGATAAAGGCAGTGACCATGGCAACCAAAGTTCACTCATTATTCACGATTCGATAGCCACCAACTACAACATTGAAGTGCGAGACAGCGTGAGAATTAACGCCAAAACTCGCACCGCCGAAGATGGCGCAGTATTCAATATAGAAGTTTTAAGCGCCGGCACCATCTTCCCCCTGAAAATGGAACTGCTCATCGAACAGGGAACAGAAAGCGACTTGCTGTTAGCCTTAAAAACCGCTTTAACCGGGCTTGCCAACGGCGATATTCATTTGGGAATGCGTAAAAATCGTGGATTGGGACACGTCAAAATAACCAAATGGCAAATTTGGGAATATGATATGACCAAATCCACTGATATGCTGGCGTGGCTATCGCGGGGGCGAAATTTTGCTACCAACAACATCCAACCGGCGCAAGATTTGGATGTGTTGACTAAAACCCCAATGCCCGATGCCCGCGATTATTTTCAACTGACGGCAATATTCAACCTGAATGGCTCTATTCTAATTGGCGGCGGCGCCGACCCTGATGGCAGCGGCGCAGATGATGTTCACCTGCATGGTTGGTTTCTCAATAATGGAAAACTTGAAGCCATTCCCATTATTCCCGGTAGCAGTTTTGCCGGCGTCATTCGTCACCGGGCACAGAAAATTGTCAACACCCTTTTCGACGGTCAACCGCTTGCAGAAACACTGGTAAATAAAATGTTCGGCAGTGATAAAGGCACAGGTAACAATAAACTTATTGCCAGCCGTATTTGGGTGAGTGATACCAAAATTACAGGGGGAAAATCGGTAGTGCAAAACCGTATTGCTATTGACCGCTTTACCGGTGGCGCACACGATACAGCACTGTTCAGCGAGGCGGCATTATTCAGCGAAAATGATGCACGGTTGACTCTTAATTTGCGATTGATTAACCCCGACGATGCGGAAATCGGCTTGCTATTGCACGTTCTGAAAGATTTATGGACTGGCGATTTGGCTATCGGTAGTGATAGCAGCATTGGGCGTGGACGGCTGCAGGGCAGAGAAGCAACCCTGCTGTGGTACGGAAATGGTGCTGAAAAAGGCAAGTGGGTCATTAAAACAGCAAACGGTGAACTGACATTTGAGCCACCGACCACCCCCGGTGAATTGGAACAATTTGCCGCCAAACTGAACGAAAAAGGAGGCGCAACTCAATGAGCAATCAAACAATAACACCGGTCAGAGAAATAAAGCAGGTTACAAGAGCCATCGCCCCCCTTCCGGTTGATACACCAACAACCGATTGGCTTGTCAAACAAGCAGATGGAGCGGATTGGCAGTTATTGGCGTTTGCAGATGACGGTTTAATTTGGGGCAAAATAGAAAAAGGGATAATCTTTCTTTCCGGCGAGCAATTTCCGGACATCTCTCCGGCGTGGAGAACAGAAACCTTGCAAGAAGCCCGACTATTCAACACAGATGCCCAAATCCATCTATGGCGTACCGATGACGGTTGGCAAGCAAACCGTATCACAGATGGCACAGGTAAAACGGTTGCTTATTACGACGAATCGCAGATCTTATGGGGAAATGTTCACCAAAACGAAAAAGAGGGCTTCACCCTTGTGTCAGATGGGTCGCTGGGGTTTCGGCACGCTGTTCCCATTAGCGTGGACAAATCCAAATTCAGCAGAGAGAACGCAAAAAATAAGCGGCGACCCCTGCGCTTAAAAGTACGACACTATTTAACCCAAGATGATGATACCGGCGTAATGATTGTTGCCTTGAGCCGGTTAGTCGAAGTGGAGGCAATCGAATGAGTTTTCCGAAACACAAAAACCCATCACCCCAAAATGCAGCAACTGCTCCCTATAACTTTGTGCCACTACCGGACAAAATAGAGGCTGTACAACTGGAAGATATACCTGACCACGATAAATACGACACGCAACGTTACACCGGGCGCATTGAAGTAAAACTAACCACCGCCTCTCCGCTCTATATCCGCACCGGACTATCGCCGGCAGACTTTGCAGAAATGGGTAAGAAATCTTTTGCCGACCTGACGCCTGTACAACGAAGAAAGATTGCGCAATTTTTCCACATCTATGCCAACCCGGTTATTCCCGGTAGCAGCTTGCGCGGTATGTTACGGGCAATGATTGAAATTGTTACCTATGGCAAAGTCCAACCGGTAAGTGATAAACCACTAGTTTATCGAGCCGTGGGAGACCGAACTTCGTTGGGAAATTTCTATCGGACCCAACTTTTAGGACCGAATAAATCCGGCAAAGATATGCACTATGATTACCCATCATCTAATGTGCGGGGTGGTTATTTGGCAAAAGATTCCGACGGAAATTGGGCTATCAGACCGGCGCAAACCCATTTTGGGGAAACGTTTGTCCATGTTGATTATGACTTGGCTACCACCATTACTGGTGGTAGATATGGTCGACAACGAGTTTATGATGTTTTTGTATCTCCGGCAAAAAGAAATAAATCAAATCGAGGTAAACGAGGTAGCAAAACATTGTTTCTGGATTTAGCCTTAACTGATACTGTCGCCCGTACCAAAACAAACTCATCTATGGTTCCTGCTAAATTGATAGAATCAGGGAAAATGGGCAAACCCGGTTTTAAACACGGCAAACATATGCACTGTGCTATTTATGAACCTGATACCACGAAACCATTAATCAAAATTCCTCGGGAAATTTGGGAAATTTATGTAGAAGATCGAGATTTAAATCGAGGTATTCCAACCCGTGCGATTAAAAATGTAGGCGACCCACTCTTTTATCTGGTTGACCACAAAGGAAATTTAATTTTCTTTGGTCCAACGATGATGTTCCGTTTACCATATACCCAGAGTCCTGCTGACCTCGGCCCCAAAGAGTTGCATCAAGATATAAAGACAACAAAAGTTGATTTTGCTGAAGCAATGTTTGGCTATATTAAAACAAAAGACACACAAGAAAAAGCCTACGCCGGACGCATTTTTGTGGAAGATGCTCAATTGGCAAATGATCAAAACACCAGTGATATTTGGTTAAGTGACATACCAATTACACCTAAGATTTTAAGCGGACCCAAACCAACGTCTTTTCAACTTTATCTAACTCAACAAGACCCAAACAATAACAAAGAATTGGATCATTACGAACCCACTTCGCCTCACAAAACTGTTATTCGTGGGCATAAACTATATTGGCACAAGGGAGCAAATCCGTCCATTACTCATCCCGACCCGCAAAATGCTCCGGAAAAGCAAATCACCCAAATCAAACCGCTCAAAGCCGGTGTATCTTTCACGTTTACCATCCACTTTGAAAATCTGAGTGAATCGGAACTGGGCGCTTTGTGGTGGGTTTTACGATTGGGCGCAGATGACAACTACCGTTTGAAGTTAGGTATGGGCAAACCGCTGGGTATGGGGGCAGTCAAAACAGAGCCAACTTTGCATTTAACCAACCGCAAGATGCGCTACCAATCCTTGTTCAATAGCAATAACTGGCAAAATGGAGCAACCGGAAAAGATAACGACAATGCCGATAAATTAGCCGACAAGTTTGAAGATTGCATAAAACGACACCATGCTGATGCTTTTGGCGGAGATGGTCGTATTGAACAATTACGCGCCTTGCTCAGTTGGCCGGGACCTGCACCCCAATTCACTGAATATATAACTGACCTAAAGTCGTTTAGTCGTGACCGAAAGGTATTACCCACACCAGTCTGGGTTTTAGAACAAAACCCACCGCACAATGATACTTTGCCCCAACAATCAACTACTACTGCTACAAGCCAACAGCATACGCCAAAGGAACAGAACGTTTATCCCAAAAACTTTATCTTTAAAGTCAAACTTTCCGGCAAATGGGATAAAAAAATCAAAGGTCTGACTGTCAAAATGCCTAAAGGCGAAATAGGCCACTTATCGATTCCCTCCCGCAAAAGAATCGAGCGGGAACTCGGCAACACGGTTGAATTGATTGTAGCCGATTATAAAAACGGTGTTTGTGTATTGGATTTTCACTGATATGATCCTCATCAACTTCTCGCATCCCGTTACCGCCGAGCAGCGCGCTCAAATCGAGGCGCTTACCGGCGAACCCATCGCCCGCACCATCGAGCGCCCGGCGCAATTCGACACCGCCGAACCCTTTGCCCCGCAAGTGGCATCGCTGGTTGACGCCGTCGGGCTAACCCCCGCCGAGTGGCAATCCGAGCCATTGCTGCTTATTTTGCCCAGCCTCAACTTCGGCGCGGCAGTGCTGCTGGCGGAACTGCACGGTCGCTGCGGCTACTTTCCGCCCATCGTCCGCATTCGCCCCGTGCCGAATAGCCTGCCCCCCCGCTTTGAGGTGGCAGAAATCATCAACCTGCAAGCCGTGCGCGATACCGCCCGCCGCACCCGGAGTTGAATATGCTCACCAGTCTTGTTTTCTCGCTTGTTGCTCCCACCGCTGCCAACCTGCCCCAATCGCTGGGACGGGCGTCGCAATCGTTATTTTACCGCCTGTTGGACAGTTACGACCCGGCGTTGGCAGCCAATTTGCACGATGCCGAAGGGATAAAACCATACACCGTCTCGAATTTGGTATTGGGCAAAATTGGCGGCAAACGTAAACAAATTGCCGCTGGGCAGACCGGCTGGCTGCGCTTCACCGGCTTAACCACAGATGTGAGCCGCATTTTGTTGACAATCGCCCAAAATCCACCCGACCGCATCGAGATGGACGGCGTGCTCTTCGCTGTTACCGGTGTCACCATCGACCCGGCGGTGCATCCGTGGGCAGGGCGCATTAGTTATCAGGATTTCGCCGCGCCGTATCTGCTGGCTGGCAGCGCACGTCCCCACCGGCACATCACCCTCTCTTTTGAATCACCGACCACCTTTCGCAGCCAGCGGAAATTCATCCCTTTTCCCCTGCCGGAACAGGTTTTCGGCGGGTTGCTGATGCGCTGGCAGCAGTTCGCCCCGGTAGCGCTCAACCCCGAAGTGCGCCGTTTTGCTGCGGAAACCGTCGCCGTCAGCCGCTACCGGTTGCGAACCACCAGTCTGCCTTACAAACAAAAAGGTATGCAAGTCGGCTTTATCGGCGAAGCAACTTTCACCGCGCTGAACACTGACCGCTATTGGTTGAATATATTGCACCTGCTGGCAAATTATGCATTTTACAGCGGCGTGGGCTACCAAGCCACCGTCGGTTTGGGGCAGACACGGGTTGTGTCAAAATAATACCATCCACAAAATTACGAGCATCGGTGAGGGACGGAAAAAAGTTGACGATGCTTGTAACTGACGCGAAGATGACAAACGGGCAAAAGTGTGATATAACCCTGACAAAAGGGACTTGTAGCCGACAAAAGTGTCATCTTCGCGTCAGCGGCTGACAGAAAAATCAGCCAAAAGAAAGTTAGAATCAAAATAATGCGCCGAGGCGCTTTTTTCAATGAAAAATGAATAATGAAAAATGTGTAATGGGATTGCCGGTGGTTATTCTCCGCGCCGAGAGCCTATTGCATCATCCAATCTAGAAAGTAGGATTATGCGGTCTGTAATGGCTCATCTGAAAATTTTCACCACAGAGGCACAGAGGCGCGGAGAATTTAAAAATTTTTGAGTTTCGGTTCTAATTTTCATCGAACTAAATGAAACCTTTTGAAAAATGTGCCTAAATTACAAGAATCATCGGTATTCTTTATGATGTCATTCCCGCCTGTGCCCCGTGGGTACGAAAGCGGGAATCCACTATTTTTTGCTGTGGATTCCGGATATTTCCTTGCGGGAAATTCCGGAATGACATTAAAAATCTGTGAAATTTGTGAAAACTTGTGGTAGATTTTTTTATCAAGCCGAAATTTTCCAC
>JALVZI010000170.1:11582-11884 GCA_027022125.1 Anaerolineae bacterium
AAAAAGATTTGTCAGTCAATCAGCATATCGAGTCAAAAAACGTAGGGGCACGCTGCAGCACACGCACCTCTGCAAAATCGAGAAAATCGATCGGTTCTAAGAGAAATAATGCCAAAAATCGTAGGAGCGGCTCGCGAGCCGCCCCTACGACTGCGTAAAGCAAGTTGATATGAACTAGGTTCTGTTGACGTTTCGTTTTCAGTGGGAAAAACGCATCCTGAGTAGCGGTTTGCGGAGCAAACCGCGTATCGAAGGGCGTTTTTCTTGCCGATTTTTACCCTTCGATACGCCCTGCGGGCTAC
>JALVZI010000171.1 GCA_027022125.1 Anaerolineae bacterium
GTCATCTATCAGACAGCGGCGTAAAATCTGCATTGAAAGCGGGCGGCTCCACACGGAGCCGCCCGCTTTTGGTTACAACCATTTTACCATCACATCTACCACCTGTGCTGTTTCGGTAAAACCGAAATGGCGATAGAGGTGCTGTGATGGCAGATTGTCGGTTTGGGTATTGAGAGTGATAACGCGCACGCCGCGCTCAACCAGAGTGGTCATCGCGCGGTGGAGCATCTGCGCGCCGATGCCCTGCCCCTGATAGCGGGGATGGGTGGCAAGCCGGGTCAGATGCCCGTGGTCGCCGTACTGGTCGCACCATTCGTATGCGACAATTTCGCCGTCAATAATACCCACATTGAACGAAGCGGCGTGCCCCAACGCCTGCCGAAAAGAGTGTTGTGGTTTGCGCCAGGTGGGTCCAAATGCCAGCCGGTCGAGCCGCATCAGTTCGGGCAGGTGGGCAATGTGTCCGGAAACGATTTTCAGGTGAGGGTGCGGCGCGATGTCCGGCAGGGGCTGCAATTGCCACTCAAACGTGACAATTTTATTGTCGCTGAAAAAACCGTACTGCGGCAGCAAATCAATCAACCACCGCGCGGGTCCAATCTGCATTAAAAATTTCAGTTGCCGGTCGCGGAGTTCCTTTTCGATGACCGGCAGCAGCATATCCAACATGCGGGTGATGACGCTGTTATCGTGCAGGGCGATGGTCAGCACCAAACCGGCATCGGGGGGCTGCGGTTCAACCAGCGCGAACGCCCGCACCGCCGTTTCATCTTCTACCAGCAGTGCCACGCAATCTTCCAGCCGAGATTCAATTTCCGGAGGCATCAACCGGGTATGCACCGCCCAATTGTGCGCCATCAAATGTTTAATGGCGCGAGTATCGTGCCGGGTGGCTTTTCGCACGGTTAATTGCCGAGATAAATTTAATGTCACGGTCATCCCCGCATAAAATTTTTCCGGATGGGATTCTATCCCCTGCGGGGATGGATGGCAAGTTTCATTACCTGCCTTTTTACATTTTTATTACAGTTCTTTACGGTTTGATAAAACGGCGATAACAATTTACCGTTATACTGAAACCAAAATAATCAATCATAACTTTTGGAGGAAAGTAAAATGAAAAAGATGATTTTGGTATTTAGTGTGGTAGCAATGTTGACAATGGCTTTTGCCTCTGTGGCAAGCGCCGATACTGTGACCGGACGCGGATGGCTCAAAGCGATTGGCGCGGGGAAAGCCACCCTGCAGATGACCGGTGAAGTGGATATTACCGGGCACGGCACGGGTGTCATTTACATCAAAAACGCAGAAATCATCACTGCCGAAGGGCACGGCAAACGCTCTAACCTGCCGAATGGCGATGTCATTCTGCGCGGATATTACGGCTCGGTGCGGGTTGTGGGCGAGCAAATGTCGGTGCAGATGGTGGGCGGTAAAATTGATTTCAGCGCAACTGGCGCAGGTGTGGTAACGCTCAAAGGGCGCGGCAAATATTGGACGCACGCCGGAACGAGCGGCAACTGGCGGGTTGACGGTGTGGATTTGACGGTCGGCGAACCGGAACTGGTGCAGTAACAAAAAAAGGGGCGGCGAAAATGCCGCCCTCTTTTTTTGCACGAATTTTGCCGTTCACCCCGTTACTAATGCCTGCCTTTTACCGTCACAATCACCTGTGTACCTTTATTGGGGATGCTCTGAATTTCCATCCGGGCGCCGGTTTGAAACGCCCGCGAGCGCATGTTTGCCAGCCCGCGGTGTCCCGGTTTTACCGTCGATGGCATCACAAACCCCACCCCGTCATCAGACACCTTCAATACCACCACATTATCTTTTCGTTTCAGTTGGATGGTAATGTGCGACGGATGAGCGTGCCGCACGGCATTCGACAGCGCCTCATGGCAAATGTGAAAAAGATGTGTTGCTTGCTCTGAACTGATATGCTCGCACACATCGGGGTCAATTTCGGCTTCGATGGGAATATGAGTGTTGGCGCGAACCTCTCGAATCAACCCCATCAGCCGGTTGGTCAATCCGTCGTCTTTGATGGCTTGCGGGCGCAGGTCAAAAATATAGGTGCGAATATCTTCAATGACCCCTGCCAAACTGTTCAACGTCAGGTCAATCTGCTGGCGAACCGTCTCATGTTCAGGTGGAATATCGGCTTTCGCCTGGTCAAGCATCAAACCGACGGCATAAATTGACTGGATGATACCGTCGTGCAAATCTTGCGCAAACCGTTCCCGTTCTTCCAAAATTGCCAGCCGTTGCGTCTGTTCGTATGCTTCGGCGTTTTTTATGGCGATGGCGGCATGCACGGCGAGCCGCTCCAGAATGCGGCGGTCGGTTTCGGTGAACGGTTCACCATCCAATTTATCTGCCAAATATAGCGCACCGATGAGTTTCCCCTTGGCGGCGATGGGTACACCCAGCAGAGACTCCATCGGCGGCGTGTCAATCGGGGCAACCGTCCCGCCGATGGCCGGCGGAATCTCGTTGATGATAACCGGCATCCCTTTGTAAAAAAGAGGTCCCAGCAACTTTCGCCCGTATGCCGAGGCTTCAAACAGTTCGGCAATCTCCGGCTCGATGCCCGCTGTGATGAACCGCGAAAAATGCTCATCTTCATCGTGCACCCCCAGCGCAGCAATTTTCACCTTCATCAGCGATTGCGCAGTGTTGGCAATGGTTTGCAACACCTGATTCAACGACAGTTCGGCGGTGATGGCACGGCTGGCATCATCGAGCGCGCGCAACTGCTCTATCAGATATTCCCGCTCGCGTTGGGCGCGGCGGCGGTTGGTAATATCGCGCAGCACAACCGTGTACAAACGGTGGGGACGCTCCAATTTGGAAATTGAGGCTTCGGCGGGGAAAATACTGCCGTCTTTGCGACGCCCCATAATCGTTTGCCGATTGCCCATCAGCCGCGAGCGTTCCGCTTCTGTGCCAAAATCGGCAATGTGTGCGCGATGTTTGGCGGCAAGTTGCGGCGGCAGCAGCACATCCAGCGGCTTGCCGATAACCTCTGCGGCGGAATACCCAAAAATGGCTTCTGCACCACTGTTAAACAAAATAATGGTCTGATTGTCATCCACGGAAATGATGGCTTCGTGAACAATATTTAAAATGTCAGACAATCGCGCTTCGCTGACCAGCAGTGCCTCAACAATTTTATCGCGCGCGGCGGTTGTTACATCAATATGCCCGGCTGACGGGGTATCATTCATACCATCATCTCCCGTATCTATTTGGCGTGCCTGCCGCTTCTTTTAACCCTTCCGCTTCTACCACCACCCTTCGATACGCGGTTCACGCAGTGAACCGCTATTCAGGATGCGTTTTTCCCGCTGAAAACAAAACGTCAACACGCCCTAGACTGCAGGGCGCATCAAAGGGTGAAAAGCGGCAAAATACTGCTATGTTTGGTGCGGTTACGCCAGTTGTTCTGGCGACGGCGGCGGGGGCGGCGTGTGCCCCGGCGCAAATTGCGCAGGGGTATTCCACGGGTAAATAATGAAGCGGTCGGTGATAGCGCCGTAATAATCGGGTCCCGTGTTGGAGAAAAAATTGGCTTTCGGGCGGAAGTGGAGTACCGCCGTTTCCACTTTCGCACCGGCGGCTTCCAGCCTGCCGCGCACCGCAACCATATTGATGCCATTTGTCCAAATGTCATCTACCACCAGCAGCCGTTTGCCAGTAACAACGGCATCAATGGGAA
>JALVZI010000172.1 GCA_027022125.1 Anaerolineae bacterium
GCGTGGTCTTGCCGTGGTCAACGTGCCCAATCGTCCCCACATTCACGTGCGGCTTGGTTCTCACAAAGGTTTCTTTTGCCATTCTACTTCTCCTAAAAAACTATGCTTTTTTGCTTTTCATCATCCAAAAATAGTTGTCAAAAAAACAGAGGTATTATATGGATTCATTACAGGGGAGCAAATTTACTCACCCATTATCTTCTTGGCGAGACCGGCGGGAACCTGCGCATAATGGTCAAATTCCATCGTAAAGACTGCCCGCCCCTGCGTTGACGACCGCAGCGTGGTGGCATACCCAAACATTTCCGAAAGGGGCACAAAACACTTCACCACCTGCACGCCTTTGCCATACGCCTCGACGCCCTCAATCATCCCGCGCCGCGACGAGAGGCTGCCGATAACATCACCGACATATTCTTCCGGCGAGTTGACTTCCACCCGCATCATCGGTTCCAGCAAAATGGGCGACGCGCGTTTAACCGCTTCTTTCAGCGCTATCGAACCGGCGATTTTAAACGCCATTTCCGATGAGTCAACTTCGTGATATGAACCGTCAACCAGCGTGGCTTTGATGTCCACCAGCGGGTATCCGGCAATCACACCGGCAGCCAGCGCCTCTTCCACCCCGCTCTGCACGGCGTTGAAATACTCTCGCGGTACTGCGCCGCCGAAAATTTTGACCTCAAATTCAAAACCGCTGCCTTTTTCGGTCGGTTCAACTTCCAGTTCGACATCGCCATATTGCCCGCGACCACCCGTCTGGCGCACAAACCGACCGCGCGCTTTGGCGGGCTTGGTGATGGTTTCACGGTACGCCACCTGCGGCTGCCCGACATTCGCCTTCACTTTAAATTCGCGGAGCATGCGGTCAATGAGCACCTCCAAATGGAGTTCGCCCATCCCGGCGATGAGCGTCTGTCCGGTCTGCTCGTCGGTTCGCACCTGAAAAGTGGGGTCTTCTTCTGCCAGTTTTTGCAGCGCCACGCCCAGTTTATCCTGATCGGCTTTCGTTTTCGGCTCAATCGCCACTTCGATGACCGGCTCGGGGAATTTGATGGCTTCCAGCACAACCTGATGGTTGGGGTCGCAGATGGTATCGCCAGTGAAAGAGTTTTTCAGCCCGATAATGGCGGCAATATCACCGGCATGCACTTCATCAATCTGCTGACGCTGGTTGGCGTGCATTTGCAGCAATCGCCCCACCCGCTCTTTTCGGCGTTTGGTGGCGTTATACACCTGCGAACCGGCGCTCAATTGCCCGGAATAGACACGAATGTACGCCAAACGCCCCACAAACGGGTCGGTGACAATTTTGAAAACCAGTGCGGCAAACGGTGCATCGTCATCGGGCGCAACCAAAACTTCCTCATCCGAATCGAGCAGATGCGCAACTTTGGGCGGAATATCCACCGGCGACGGCAGGTAATACACAATGGCGTCCATCAACCGCTGAACACCTTTGTTTTTCAACGCCGTCCCGCACAGCACCGGAACCAATTTATTTTCGATGGTCGCCCGGCGCAGCGCCGCTTTCAGTTCCTCTTCGGATGGCTCTTCCCCTTCCAGATACATCATGGTCAGGTCGTCATCCGTTTCCGAGATTTTTTCAATCAGGTCTTCACGCATTCGCTGCGCTTGCTCCCGATATTCCTCCGGCACGTCCACTTCTTCCGATTTCGTGCCCAAATCGTCAAGATAGTACACGGCTTTCATCGAAAATAAATCGATGACGCCTTTGTACTGGTCTTCTGCACCGATGGGCAACTGCACCGGCAACGGGTTTGCCCCCAACCGCTCGGTAATCATATCAATCGTGCGGAAGAAATCTGCGCCGACCCGATCCATTTTATTGATGAAACAAATGCGGGGCACACCGAATCGGTCTGCCTGCCGCCAAACGGTTTCGGATTGTGGTTCTACCCCCGCCACAGCATCGAATACCACCACGCCGCCATCCAGCACCCGCAGCGAGCGCTGCACTTCGGCAGTGAAATCAATGTGCCCCGGCGTGTCAATGATGTTGATTTGGGTATCCTTCCAAAAACACGTGGTTGCCGCCGCGGTAATGGTAATACCTCGCTCCTGCTCTTGCTCCATCCAGTCCATCGTGGCTGCGCCGTCATGCACTTCGCCAATGCGGTGGATTTTTTGAGTGTAGAACAAAATACGTTCGGTGAGCGTTGTTTTACCCGCGTCAATGTGGGCAATTATTCCGATGTTTCTGGTTCGCTCTAGCGGATATTTTCTTTCCATAATTACTATTTAATCTCTCAAAACAGATTCAAAGTCCAAAGACACTTAACCCCATCAAGCGCTTTGGACTCCAAACCGTCGATTGCTATGAAACTGGCACACCGTATAAACGGCTTACACTACCATCGGTAGTGAGCAAACGCTTTGTTTGCCTCTGCCATACGATGGGTATCATCTTTCTTTTTAACAGCCGAACCCTGCCCTTTTGCCGCATCCAAAAATTCGGCAGCCAGTTTTTCGACCATCGATTTGCCATTGCGCGCCCGGGCAGAAGCCAGCAGCCAGCGCAGCGCCAAACTCCGGCGGCGCTCGGCGCGAACTTCCATCGGCACTTGGTAGGTTGCCCCACCCACACGCCGTGGTCGAACTTCAACCAGCGGGGTTACGTTTTTCACCGCTTCTTCAAAAACTTCGATGCCGGGTTTTTTGGCTCGCTCACCGGCAAGGTCAATCGCGCCATACACAATGCGAGTCGCCAAACTCTTTTTTCCACCGCGCATCACTTTATTAATGAAGCGAGATACCAATTCACTGTTATATTTAACGTCCGGTTCAACTACTCGTTGAGGAGCTCGATTACGTCTCATCAATTACTCCAATTCTACTGGTTTATATTTTTGCCAACTTATTTTTTAGGACGACGAGCGCCGTATTTCGAGCGCGCGCGCCGCCGTGCTTCCACACCCGTGGCGTCTAATGCGCCGCGAACGATGTGATAGCGCACACCGGGCAAGTCTTTCACACGACCACCGCGCACCAGCACCACCGAGTGCTCCTGCAGCGTGTGCCCTTCCCCCGGAATATAAGCCGTCACTTCAATGCCGTTTGTCAAGCGCACACGAGCGATTTTCCGCAGCGCCGAGTTCGGCTTTTTGGGCGAGGCGGTTCGCACTTGCGTGCAGACCCCTCGCTTTTGCGGGGAACCGTCGCCTTCAATCCGGCGGTTTTTCAAAGCGTTGTAGGTAAATCTCAAATGCGGCGCGGTCACACGAGTCTTTTTTCGTTTGCGCCCTTTACGGATAATCTGATTGATAGTCGGCAAAGGAACCTCCCATTTTATACCATCAATTTAGATAAAAATCGCCCTTTGATACAGCCAAGGGCTCAATTCTCAAAGATTCACTAGCATCAGACGAGCCATCGCAAAAATACATGACGATGGCTCGACAAGCTATGCAGCTTATTTGGTGGGCAGAGATTCTTTTCCCGTGAAGAACCCCTTGTAGTGAGCACACTCACCTCAAACCCACGAATGCGAATTGTACCATTCAGGCCATCATTCGTCAAATTATGATTCAATTTTTGAACTGTTCATCGTGCAGTGGTATCGCGCCGATTTCACCCTTCGATACGCCCTGCGGGCTACTCAGGATGAAATCGGCAGGGAAAAACGCATCCTGAGTAGCGGTTCGCAGAGCGAACCGCGTATCGAAGGGCGTTTTTCCCGTCCCCCCTGAACAG
>JALVZI010000173.1 GCA_027022125.1 Anaerolineae bacterium
GGGAGGGGGTGTGTACCCTGAATAATAAACAAAAAATTTATCCCACAATATCCCACAATTTCGCACAAAAATGTGTGATTTTGTGGTAGAATATCACCATCGGGAGTCGTTTAATGAATATTTGCGATTCTCGGGGAATGGAATATGCTATATCATACATCTTTTATTTTTTGAGGCTGTGATGGCAAAAACCATTTTATACATCGAAGACAATCCCGACAATCGTCTGCTCATCAAACGTGTTTTAGAGGCAGAAGGTTACCGCATACTCGAAGCGGAAAACGGCGAAGACGGCGTGCAGCAGGCGGTCAAATTTATTCCCGACCTGATTTTGCTGGACATAAACTTGCCGGATATTGATGGTTATGAAGTAACCAAACGTTTGCGCGCCAACCCCGTGCTGGCAGAAATTCCCATTTTAGCCATCACCGCCAATGTAATGAAGGGCGACCGCGAACGCACGCTAGAAGCCGGATGCACCGGATATATAGCCAAACCTGTCGATGTGGATGCACTGCCGAAAGTGATTGCGGCACAATTATAGAGGACTGTATGGCTGAAAATTTGCCACCTGACAACTCAACCAATCTGCCCCCCGCTACCGACCCCAGAAACGCACATGTGTTGGTGGTGGAAGATAACCTGCAAAATCTGGTATTGATGGCGCGGCTGCTGGCGTTCATCGGGGTGCAAACATACGAATGGAAAGCCTCTGGTTGGCAGGTGGTGGAATTTGCACTCACCATGCCCCGCGTTGATTTAATCCTGATGGATATTCATTTGCCGCACGAAGACGGTTTTGAGGCTTTGAAAAATCTGCGCGCCGAACCCCGATTTGCCCGGACAAAAATTGTTGCCGTTACCGCCGATGCCACTCAACCCACCCTGGAGCGCGCCCGTGCTGCCGGTTTCGATGGGTTTTTGGGCAAGCCCATTGACCCCGATAAATTTCCCAGCCAAATTACCGCCATCCTCCGTGGCGAGCAAGTGTGGGATTTGGGAATTCTCAATTAACTTACCGGATTGTACAACTTCACACCAGCCCCTCTGCCGCCGGTTGAAACTAAAAAACTTGTGGAAAAAGGATTGTTCTAATGGCGAAAATTCAAGTAGAACAAGAAATTCGGTTGAAAGCACAGTTGTTTGAAACTGTCCAACTGATGCACAATCAAGAATCGCCACAGAACTTGCTGCTTCAACTGAAACAAGCGCCGGTATTCAAACATTCGGCGTATGCTGCCATCGTGCTGTTTCGCTCGTCTGCCGCGGCAGATATTCCAGAAGCGTGGGTTACAGCCACCATTACCAACCAGCCGATACGCCTACCCGGCGTAGGTCGGAAATTTACCCCCGTCAACACCGAATGGATGTGGTCTGCCAAAACAGACATACCACAAAAAGTTGGAGATTTACAGCACGATGCCCGTTTTTCTGCGTTTTCTAGAGATGCACAGGCGCGGTCGCTGGTGGCTGTGGCGCTTCATGGGCAAGAACTGCTGGGGTGGTTGGTTGTTGTTCGCACCACAACCAACGCCTTCTCGTACAGCGATGTGAGATTTCTCCAACTACTGGCGCCATATCTGGCTCACTGTATTGAAAACCAAACTAATTTGAAACAAACACAAGACCAACTCGCACGCACGCGCCGTCTGCTCGATTTTGACCAGCAGTTGATGAACGCCACGCACTCTGACGCTGTGTACCGGCATGCGACAGAAATGTTTCTTTCTGTGGGGGCAGATGTGTGTTTGTTTGCAGAATTCACCGACTCTTTTCAACCAGATACCCCATTGAGAGTTGTTTTTGTCCGGCACAAAAGTAAATCGCCAGAATGGGCGCAATCAATAGAAAACCAAATTTATAACCTTTCAGATTATCCCTTTTTAACCAGCGTGCTGGAATCTGACAAGGCGTTGGTGCTGGATGTGCTGTACGACCGGGAAAAGATGAATACAGATGAAGCGGCTTTGCTAGAGCAAATGCGGGTAAAATCGGCGGTGGTGCAACTGATAACCACCGTTTCCGGTGATATTCCGCTGGGGTATCTTTTAGTGGGTTATACTCACCGGCGCACATTTTCAGCATCGCATCTTACCTTTTTTTCGATGCTGGCGCGGCAAGTGGGGCGGTCGCTAGATTACCACACCCAACTGTCGCAAATGCAAGAGCGTACCCGTCAATTGGAAACGGGCGCAAAAATTTCGCGCATCACCAGCCAGATTTTGGAAGAAGAAACTCTTATCGAGCAAGCGGTATCGCTGATAAAAACCGGTTTTCAATTTTATTATGTGGGTATTTTTTTGGTAGAAGAAGATGGCGAGTGGGCGTATCTTCGAGCCGGTAGCGGCGAAGAAGGGCGAGCGCAGATTGCCGCCGGACACAAATTGGCTATCGGCAATGAAGGTTCGATGATTGGTTGGGCGATTGCTCACCAAAAAGCCCGTATCGCACTGGATGTGGGGAGAGAAGCCGTGCACTTCGACAACCCGTATTTGCCCAAAACCCGTTCAGAAATGGCGCTGCCGCTGGTTAGCCGGAATCAGGTATTGGGCGCGCTCACCATCCAAAGCGAAAAAGTGGCGGCTTTTTCGCAAGAAGATATTACCGCGCTTCAAATTATGGCAGACCAGTTAGCAAATGCTATTCTCAACGCGCGGTTATATAAAAATGTGGCAGAATCCAGCCGGAAATTAAACACATTACTAGAGATTAACCACGAAATATCCGCCGCTGCCGATTTGAAAAAATTATTGAATACAATCATCGAGTATGCAGTTTCACTGGCACGAGCAGATCAGGGAACTATTTTTTTGTTAAAAGATGATACGTTGATTCCTCAGGCGGTGGTTGGTGGATATGAAGAAGAAATGCTTGCCTTGCGCTTAAAATTGGGAGAAGGACTTTCCGGCGAAGCCGCCCGCACGGGGCAACCAATCACACGACTTTTTGCCGCTGGTGACGGCGGAACTCCCATCCCCGGCACACCAGACCTGCCCGAAGCCGTTATGGCAATTCCCATAAAAACAGAAACGATTACCATCGGCGTGATGCTCATCCGGCGGTTGGAAAACGTCATTCCGTTTTCAGAATCTGACATCAAATTGCTGGAAGGGATGGCACTGCAAGCCGCAATTGCATGGCAAAACCTGTCGTTGCTCAATTCAATTGAACAAAACTTTCGTCGCGAGCAAATTATCCGCCAACTTGTGGCGCGGATACACGCAGCGTCGGGGGTGCAAAATATATTGCAAACCACCGTTACCGAATTGACAAAAGCCTTAAATGCCCCCGGTGGTGCAGTGCGATTGATACCCAAACGACAAACACAGCCGCCGCCGGCAAAACTGAAACGCCAGCCGCTCAATGGCAATCCCTCGCTTCCCGCCGAGTCTGCAATTACGGGAAAGGGAGAGTGAAATTATGAAACGCCAAACAACAATTTCACCCCGAACATGGTTCGATACCAAACATAGTTTGCAGCGCACGTTGTTTTGGTCATTCGCACTGGTAATTTTGCTGCCGATAATTTTGGTCGGTGGGGTGGTGGCTTATTCCGGTTTTTCGGCGGCTCGGCAAGATGCCCGCGACAAATTGGTAACCGCCGCTTTGCTGAAAGAGAAAGCAGTAGATTTGTGGCTCGATGGCATCACCGACCAATTTTCCGGTCCACTATTAAAAAATATCGGCGTTCGGATGTTACAAAACACAAAAACGCATCCGGAGATGGTAGAACACAATCGGCTGCGGTTTAAATTAGATGCTTTGCAGGTATTGGGTAGTGTTGAAAACCTCGAACGTATTTTTCTTTTGGATAATGACGGGATTGTGGTAGCAACCACCAACGATGATGCTACTCAAAATGTAGGTGACGATTTTAGTCACAGGCATTTTTACATTTTAGGGCTAGTTAATCCGCATTTTAGCGGGTTGCTTTTTGATGAAAAAACCGGCAAAGCCAGTTTGTATATTGCTGAACCACTGTACGATTCAAACAATCAGCGCATCGGGATGCTGGTTGGGCAGGTAAACACCGACCCGCTGGTGAAAATTCTGACCGACAAAAATGAAATGGGGGAAGAAAGCGAAACATATGTCGCGTTGCAGGGAACGCAACTTCTTTCGGAAAAATTAACGCTGCTAGCCCCCAGCATGTATGATGCCGGCATCAAAGGATACAAAGAAACATTCGATATTCGGTTTTATGATAATTATGACGATACACCGGTTATCGGTGCAGAGCGGTTTATCGACCGCATCGGCGCCGCCATTATTGTGGAACAATCACAAAAAGCAGCGTTTCAATCCATCACCAACACGGCATACCGAGCGTTGCTCATCACGCTGTTAATTTTGGCGGGTGTTGCCGTGCTGGGGTATATGCTCACCAAACGCATCATCACCCCGTTAGAAGCGCTGACCGCCGCTGCGACCGACATTGCCGACGGAAACCTCAACCGCCGCATCGAAATTCAGCGTGAGGATGAAATTGGAACGCTGGCAAAAGCAATCGAAAATATGACGGCGCGATTGCGCGAGCTCATCAGTACGCTGGAAGATCGCGTCCATCAGCGAACGCAGGCGTTGGCACACCGGGGCACACAGTTGAGCACCGCAATTGAGGTGTCCAAAACCGCCAGCACTACCCTCGAAACCGCAGCACTTTTGCAACAATCCGTAGACCTCATAAAAGAGCAATTTAGATATTATTATGTGGGGTTGTTTCTGGTGGATGAAGCCTATCAGTGGGCTGTGCTAAAATCGGGCACGGGAGAAGCCGGAAAAAAACAACTGGCAGATAACCACCGCTTGAGAATTGACGAAACATCTATGGTTGGGTGGTCGATTGTGCATCGCCAGCCGCGTATTTCTGGGCAGGTTGCCACTGAATCGGTACGGTTTGAAAACCCGTATCTGCCCGAAACACGCTCGGAAATGGCGTTGCCACTCATCAGCCGCAGCCAGGTGCTGGGTGCGCTGACCATCCAAAGTGTGGAAGAAAATGCATTTTCGCAGGAAGATATTGACGTGTTGCAAACTGTTGCCGACCAGATTGCCAACGCGCTGCAAAACAGCCGGTTATTCGAACAGGTGCAGGCGATTCAAGCCCGCTTTCAAGATTTGTATCACCGTGCACCGGTGGGATACCATACACTGGCGCTTGATGGTACTATAAAAGAAATAAACGATACCGAATTGGAGATGCTGGGGCACACCGGGTTTCGCGAACAAATTTTGAACAAACGCCGCATCACCGAATTTATGACGGAGGAAAGTCGAACTATATTTGAAGGGGTACTGGAAGATTTTCGTGTAGGGCGGCGACAGCAACTGGAAAATATCGAACTGACATATGTACGCAAAGACGGTTCGACACTGCCCGTTGCCACCACCGTGACTCTTGGCGCGCCCGATGAACTGGGTGGCGTGCGCGAAATTTACGCCACCGCGCAAGACATCAGCCGCCAAAAAGCAGTCGAAGCCGCACGAGAATCGTTGTTGCAAGAAGCCACCATTATGTACAACTTGGGGCAGCAATACCTGTTGGCGCTGTCTACCACCGAAATTTTCGATGTTACGTTTGATGCCGTCGAAACGATGAATCCCACTTGGGGAACGATGGTGATGCTATACCATTCCGATGCGACGCCGCCGTATGTCGAACTGGCGGCAGCGCGGTTGCAACCCGAAGTTGCGGCAAAAACTCCGCTGACCGCCGGCGCAACTTTCCCGATGGGCGATTACGGTTTTTCGGAAATGCGCGGCGGGCGACAGACCATTATTTCCACAGACGGAACCACCGACCCGCAATTTCAACCGGCAATGCAACAATTAATCGGCTCGCTGGGTTTTCGGGGAATGGTCACCGTGCCGGTGTGGAGCGGCGACGAAAATTCCGGCTTTTTGCTGGTTGCCAATTTGGAAACGGAAACCTTCCCGCCAGAAAAAATCCGATTGCTGGAAAGCATCGGTCAGCAGTTGTCCATCGCACTGAACGACCAATTGCACTTCGAGCAGGCGTTTCGGCGCGCCACCCAATTGCAGGCAGCAGCCGAAATTGCAAAAACAACCACCGCTCAAACCGATTTAGCATCGTTACTGCCCACCGTGGCAACATTGCTCCAACAGCGATTTGGCTATTATGTCGTGTCAATCTTTTTGATTGACGATTACCGGCAATATGCGGTGCTTGAAGCAATTGCGGCAGAGGCTTTATCCGCCGAGCAGCGCGATGATTTCTTGCAATACAAATTGCCAATTAACAGCCGCAGTCAGGTGAGTGTTGCCATTGCTCGCAAAGCCGTGCAAAATACCCCAGATATTTCGCAGGATGCAGCATATCAGGAACACCCGTTGCTGCCAGAAACGAAATCCGAAATTACCATACCGCTGATTTCACGCGGGGAAGTTATCGGGGCGCTGGATGTTCAGAGTATGCATAAAAACGACTTTTCAGCCGATGATGAATTGATTTTGCGGGCTATTGCCGACCAAGTGGCAAACGCCATCAGCGTTATCCGCCTGCTGGAAAGTGAGCGTGCCAACGCGCAGGAAATTCAGGCGCTGCACCGCCGCTATTTGGAAGATTCGTGGCAAATTTACTTGCAATCGCACGATAATACCGACCGCGATATGTATCTCATTCCCCCCAACGGCGAAAAACTTTCCACCGATTGGCTGCTCACCGAAGGGAAAAACGGCGACACACGCATCGTTTCGCCCGCCGAAACCGGCGAAAAAGCGGACGTGTCGGCGCTGGTTAGCCCGCTGACGCTGCGCGGGGCAACCATCGGCGCACTGGCGCTGATAGATTCGGCGGAGCGGGAATGGACGGAGGATGAGCGCGCTATTTTGCAAGCGGTCAGTGCGCAGGCGGCGCTAGCGGTGGATAATGCCCGGCTCATCGAACAAACCGAACGCTGGGTGGCGGAACTGCAAACCAGCGCGGAAATCGGACAAGCCATTACCGCTACGCTTGACCTGAACCAACTGCTGGCATACAGTGTTTCGCTGGTGCAGAGCCGGTTCGGCTTGAAACAGGTGAATATCTATTTAACCGACCCCGCCAGCAATAACTGGGATGCGCTGGTGTTTTCCGGCAGCAGGCAGTCCACCGAGGCGAAAACCGACCGGCACACGCTGCAATACGGTTCGCTGCCGTGGCGAGCGGTGCATCAGCGGCAAACCATCGTCGCACAGCAGGCGCAGCCCGATTCGGTGGCGTTATTGCCGGAAGATGACCCGGATGTGAAATCGGCGCTGGTGATTCCGCTGGTGCTGGGGCAGGAAACCATCGGCGCGATAGAAATGCGCAGCCCGCAGCAAAACGCTTTCGACCAAAACCTGATTGCGGTGATGGAAATTTTAGCCACCCAAATTGCCACATCCATCGGCAACGCCAAAGCCTATCAAGAAGAGCGCGACATCGCCGAGCAGTTGCGCGAAGTGGATAAACTGAAAACGCAATTTTTGGCGAATATGTCGCACGAATTGCGCACCCCGCTCAACTCCATCATCGGTTTTTCGCGGGTAATTTTGAAAGGCATTGACGGACCGCTGACCGAAATGCAGCGCACCGACCTGAGTTCGATTCATCAGAGCGGGAAACACTTGCTAGACCTCATCAACAACATTTTGGACTTGTCGAAAATTGAGGCGGGGAAAATGGATATGAATATCTCTCCGCTGAATTTAAAACCGTTACTCAATGGAGCGGCATCCACCGCGGTGGGATTGGTGAAAGATAAATCGGTGGATGTGCGGACGGAAATTCCGGAAGATTTGCCGCCGGTAATGGGAGACGAAACGCGAATGCGGCAGGTGCTGCTCAATTTGGTGTCGAATGCCGCGAAATTTACCGAAGAAGGCAGTATCACCATCACTGCCGGGGCAGATGATGAGCAGGTGTGGGTCAGTGTGGCAGATACCGGCATCGGTATTGCGCCGGAAAATCAAGCCGGTATTTTCGATGAGTTCACGCAGGTGGATGCTTCGACGACGCGGAAGGCGGGGGGCACCGGTTTGGGATTGCCCATCACCAAAAAATTTATGGAAATGCACAACGGAACCATCACCGTCAATAGCGAGTTGGGGCGTGGTTCCACATTCACCATCACCCTGCCCCGTGCGCCGGAATTGGCGGAAGAGGAGGGCGAAACGCAGGAAGAAATTGTCGTGCTGCCCGCCCAAACAGCCGTGCTGCCGCATTCTGTGCTGGTGATTGATGGTGATGAGCGCGTCGCTTCATATTACCAACAGTATTTGGAAGGAAAAGATGTGCTGCTGACGGTGCACACCACCGGCGAAAATGCCGTGGAAGTGGTCAAAGCGCAGCAACCGGAAGCCATTTTGCTGGATATTTTGTTGCCCGATGTGAGCGGCTGGCAGGTGCTGGAAGCCTTGAAACAAAACCCGCACACGGCGCATATTCCGGTGGTCATTTGCAGTATCATCGAAGACCGATTCCGCGCCACACAACTCGGTGCGGCGGATTATCTGGTGAAACCGGTCATCAAACCCGATTTGCTCTCGGTGCTGGAATCGGTGGGGCAATTGCGCGGCTCGGTGAAAAAGGTGCTGGTGGTTGACGACCATGCCGACGATATTTTGCTCATTCGCCGCATTTTGGAAGCCCGTGATTGTCTGGTTATTTCTGCTGCCAACGGTGAAGAAGGATTGGCGGTTATTCACCGCAACCGCCCCGATTTGGTTGTGCTCGATTTGACCATGCCGAAAACAGACGGATTCGCCGTGCTGGAAATGCTTGCCACCGATGCAGAACTTGCCGAATTGCCGGTTATCGTCATTACCGCCCGCGAACTGACTGAAGAAGAACGCTCGCAGGTTGCCAACCGGGCGGTTGCCGTATTGAGCAAAGGGCATTTCACTGATGCCGATTTGCTGCAATATGTTGATACATATCTGTCATAATTGAAAACATGTAATTATTCAGGGGAGAGGAAAAACGCCCTTCGATACGCGGTTCGCTCTGCGAACCGCTACTCAGGATGCGTTTTTCCCTGCCGATTTCATCCTGAGTAGCCCGCAGGGCGTATCGAAGGGTGAAATCGGCAACCCCTGTACTGTTGCAACCAAAAATCGTGAGGGACAGTTTATGGGCTGTCCTTGCGGTTGTCGCACCCCGCAACAAATTTCAGGCGAAAATTGCGCTCGCCGATAAACAGGAATTTTTATGACCCAACCCGTTTCCGTAAAATGTGATTCATGCCAAAAAAGTTTCCCCTTTCAACCAGGGGTAGGGCAGTGCCCCCACTGCGGCGGCGAATGGCTCGACCCGATATATGACCTTTCTGCCACCAGAAAAATTTGGCAAACCGACCTGCGCCACCGTCAGCAAACAATGTGGCGCTATTGGGAACTGCTTCCGCTGTTGGAAAAAGAGGACATTATTTCAATGGGGGAGGGGTACACCCCACTGCTCCATCTGCCGCATCTCGGTTTGATGGTGGGGCATTCGCACATCTATTTAAAAGATGAGCGGCAGAATCCCACCGGTTCTTTTAAAGACCGGCAAGCATCGCTGGCGGTATCCACGTTTAAAGAAACCGGTGTCAAAGAGTTTGTGGTTGCCAGCACCGGCAATGTCGGTATTTCATATTCGGCATACTCGGCGCGGGCGGGCATAAAAGTGTGGGCATTTTTGAACAGTGCCGTGCCGCAGGATAAAATGCGAGAAATTGCGCTGTATGGCACGGAGGTCATCAAAGTTACCGCATCATACGACCGCACCAAAAAAGTGGCGGCGCGTTTTGCGGCACGGCAGGGCATTTTTTACGATAAAGGCGTAAAAAATATCGCCGCCAAAGAAGCGATGAAAACCGTGGCATTCGAAATTGCCGAGCAGTTGGGCGCGATTTTTTCTCCCGATACCGGAAAATTTATCGCGCCGGACTGGTATGTGCAAGCCGTCAGCGGCGGGTTGGGACCCGTTGGTGTGTGGAAAGGTTTTTTGGAATTGAAAGAAATGGGGCTGATTGACCGTCTGCCGAAAATGGCGCACATTCAGGCTGCCGGTTGCGCACCGATGGTGCAGGCATTTGACGCCGGGTTGGAACGCGCCAAACCGGTCGACATCCCCCACACGCTGATTGCCACCGTCGCCACCGGCAACCCCGGCGATGTTTACCCCCATTTGCGGCAAATTGCGCTGACGCACGGCGGGCATTTTGAAGCCATCCCCGATGACGAATCATTCCATGCCATGCACGTGCTGGCGCAATTGGAAGGTATTTCGATGGAACCGGCGCCCGCGATGGCGTTTGCCGGATTGTTCAAAATGATTAGCCGCCAAATCATCAAACCCACCGAAACGGTGGTGGTCAACTGTTCCGGGCACACGTTCCCGGTGGAAAAACACCTGCTGGACGACCGCCGTGTGCATGCCCTGCATCAGGATGTTGTGACCCCCGATACCGGCGAAGGGGTGCTGGCGGCGCTGGACAATCTCGATGCGCGCATTCGGCGCATCGTTATTGTGGAAGATGACCCCAACGCGGCGCGACTGTTGCGGCGCATTTTGCAGGCGCGCGGCAAATACCAAATTTCTCATGCCGCCGATGGAGAATCGGGATTGAATTTGATTCGCCGGGAACAACCGGATTTGGTGCTGCTGGATTTGATGCTGCCCAAAATGGACGGTTTTTCGGTGCTCGACCATCTGAAAGACGATGGCAGGCTGAAACACATTCCGGTGGTGGTCATCACCGCCAAATCGCTGACACAATACGACCGCGACCGGCTGACGGGGCGGGTGCAAACGCTGTTGCGCAAAGGCAATTTTACCGATGACGATTTGCTGGATGACATTCTTTCAAGTTTGGAGGGCGCAGGCAATTGAAAACTCCGTACCCCATCATTCTCGCATCGCAATCGCCCCGGCGACAGCAATTTCTGCGCGAACTCGGCGTGCCGTTCACCGCACATTCGGCGGATATTGACGAGCGGGCACACCCCGGCGAAACCCCGACCGATATGGTGCAGCGACTGGCTTCTGAAAAAGCGGCGGCAGTGGCGCAATATCACCCCAATGCGCTCATCATCGCTGCCGATACTATCGTGGTGCTCGATGGGATGGTGCTCGGCAAACCCGCCGATGCCGCCCACGCTCGCCGAATGCTGGTCAGTTTGCGCGGGCGGGCGCATCAGGTGCACAGCGCCGTGTCGCTGTTGCAGCCCAAATCCAACCGCCGATTTTCGGCATTGAACAGTGTCACCGTCCGCATGCGAAATTACACCGACGATGAGATTGACACATACATCGCCAGTGGCGACCCGCTGGACAAAGCGGGGGCATATGCCATCCAAAACCGGGATTTTTCGCCCGTTGCCTGCTGGGAAGGCTGTTATGCCGGTGTAATGGGTTTTCCGCTGGCGGATGTGGCGCTGGGGCTGGCACAGTTTGGCATCAATTTACCCGATGTGGCAACCGTTTGTTCGGCGGTCAGCGGGGTGGGGTGCTGTGCCGCATGGTGAGCGGGAAATTTGCATCTTGACAACCACTCCGGCACACAGTATAATTTGCACACAGGCTGAGATGGAGAACCGCAGCATGCGGTGGGGTACAGAGAGACGCCGGTGGCTGAAAGGCGTTCCCCGCGATGTTGTTTTCCGCTCCGGAGCCAGTTGGCGATGAGTCAACCGGGTTGCGCCCGATACCGCGCGCTGAAAGTCTTGCCGGCATATCGGCGGGAGAAGAAAGGTGGCACCGCGAACATCCTTCGCCCTTTCATGGGCAGAAGGATTTTTGTTTTTTGGAGGAGAAAATGACATTACATTTGGAAGGTATTTTCCCGGCGGTCATCACCCCGTTT
>JALVZI010000174.1 GCA_027022125.1 Anaerolineae bacterium
TTCTCGCCCAAAACCATCAGCGTGGAAAAAATCGTCGCGCTGCAACCGGATGTCGTCTTCTCTGCCGGTGGGCTGCAAATGCCGGTCATCGAAGCGTTGGAAAAATTGAATATCCCCGTGGTGGCGCTTGACCCCGCCACAATTGACGGCATTTACGGCGACATCGAACTGGTCGGCAAAATTACCGGCAACGAAGACGGCGCAGCCGCGGTGGTAGACGATATGAAAACCCGCATCGCCGCCGTGACCGAAAAAGTATCGCAAGTGCCGGAATCTGACCGCCCGACCGTCTTCTGGGAAACGTGGGATGACCCGCTGATGACCGCCGGTCCCACCAGTTTCATCGGGCAGATGATTGAAACCGCCGGCGGCGTGAATATCTTTGCCGATGTGGAAGACCAATATCCCACCGTCAGCGCCGAAGAAGTAATTGCCCGCAACCCGCAAGTGATTATGGGGTCAGATTCCCACGGCGATAAACTGACGGTAGAAGCTATCAGCGCGCGCCCCGGCTGGGCGAATATCGCCGCCGTGCAAAACGGGCGCATCTATCTGGTGCAGGGCGACATCGCCTCGCGGGCGGGTCCCCGCGTTGCCGATGCCATCGAATTTATGGCTGCCGCGCTGTACCCCGACCTGTTTCAATAGTTGATTTTCGGGCGGGGAGAGACGCTCGCTCCCCGCCCGCTGCCGATGAAAACACACGTTTACCACATCACCTATAGCCCGGAATCGCACAATGTTCACCTGCTTTTCCTGGGCTGCAATATGTTCTGCCGAGGGTGCATTCGGCGGGCACACACTTGGGATAGCCACCTCGACACCATCCCCGAATCACCCCCCACCCCCGACCTGCTGACCCTGAGTGACGTTTTCGCCGCAATCGGCAACCGTCCGGTCAATCGCGTTTTCTTTTTTGGCGATGACCCAACGCTCGACCCCCACTTGGCTTCGCTGGCAGAGGGGCTACAAACCCGTTACCGTGCCAAAAATACACTGCTGACCAACGGGCTGATTTTGCCGCCGTACCAATTTTTCGATGATATTCAACTCAGCATAAAAGCGGTATCGCCCGCGCTGCACCGCGATTTTACCGGCGTTGATGTCGCTCAGGCGTTAGAAAATTTTCGGAAATTGGCGGCGCTCGGCGCGCCGCTGCGGTCTGAAAGCATCGTCATTCCGCAATATATCGACGCGCCGGAAATCGAGCGCATTGCCGCCTTCATCGCCGACGTGTCGCCGGAGATACCCTACCGGCTGGACGCATATATTCCCGTGCCGGGCGCACCGTGGCGGCGACCCACGCCGGAAGAGATGGCGCTCGCCGAAGACGCCGCCCGAAAACACCTGCGAAATGTGTCAACCCTGCACAGCGGCGGCAACGGCAAACGGCACAAAATGGTTCGGTTGATATGAGTACCAAACGATTCACAACCATCATCATCATTTTGATATTCGTGCTGGCGGCAATTATGCTGGTCAGTTTGGGCGTGGGCGCGGTGTCGGTGCCGCCCGCGCAAGTGATAACCATACTTCTCAACCCCACCGACCCCTCGTTGAGTACCGCCAACATCACCATTGTACGCGAGTTGCGGCTGGCGCGAATTTTGCTGGCGGCGCTGGTTGGCGCGGGCTTGGCGGCGGCGGGCGCAGCATTTCAGGGACTTTTCCGCAACCCGCTGGCTGACCCGTTTGTGGTCGGGGCATCTGGGGGGGCGGCGCTGGGCGCAACCATCGCCATCATCACCGGAGCGACATGGGCGTTTGCCGGTTTTAGCGCCGTGCCGCTGGCGGCATTCATCGGCGCGTTGGCGGCAGTGGCGCTGGTTTACAGCATCGCCGAAGCCGGCGGACGGTCATCGGTCATCACTCTGCTATTGGCGGGGGCGGCGTTGAGCACGCTGCTTTCGGCAATTGTTTCGCTGTTAATGCTGATGAGCGACAAAGATTTGCAGACCACTTTTTCGTGGCTGATGGGCGGATTTTCCGGCAAAAGTTGGAGTCATTTGTGGGCAAGCGCACCGTACATCATCATCGGCACACTGGCGCTGTGGCTGCTGTCGCGCCCGCTGGACGCGCTGACACTGGGCGACGACACCGCGCAAAGTTTGGGGCTGCCCTTAAAACAAACGCGCGGCGTACTGGTTGCCGCGGCGACACTCGTCACGGCGGCGGCAGTTGCCGGCAGCGGTATCATCGGATTTGTGGGGTTAATTGCCCCCCATGCAGCGCGGCTCATTTTCGGCGCGGCGCACCACCGGCTCATCCCCGCCAGTGCGCTGCTCGGCGCAATTTTGCTGGTGCTGGCAGACGATTTGGCGCGCACCATCGTCGCCCCGCTGGAATTGCCGGTCGGAATTGTCACCTCTATTTTGGGCGGCGTTTTCTTTCTCTACCTGCTAAAAAGCCGCCAACATTTGCTGCGGGGGTAAAAATGCTCGATTTGAATGCCAAAAAGTTAAGTTTCGCCTATGCCAATTGGCAGGTTTTACAGGGCTTGCAACTCAATGCCCGTCCCGGCGAAGTACTGGGGCTGATTGGACCCAACGGCGTGGGAAAAAGTACCCTGCTGCATACCCTGTCGCGCATTTTGCGCCCCGATGCCGGCAAAGTTTTGCTGGCGGATAAAGATGTATGGCACAGCCCACCGCGCGACATCGCCAAACAGATGGCACTCGCTCCGCAGCGAATCGGTCAGCAACCAATGATGACCATTGAGCAGGCGGTGGCGCTGGGACGCGCCCCCCATCGTGGCTGGCTAATGCCGCTGACGCCCCACGACCGGGCGGCAATTCGGCGGGCGCTGGCACAAGTCGGGCTGTGGGAAATGCGCCATCGCACCGTGAACGAACTCTCGGGGGGCGAGCAGCAACGGGTGGTGCTGGGGCGGGTACTGGCACAGGAACCAAAAGTGCTGCTGCTGGATGAGCCGACATCGCATTTGGATTTAAAATATCAGTCCGAAATTCTGGGTATCGTCAAAAAACTGGCACACGATGACGGGCTGACGGTAGTCATCAGTATGCACGATTTGAATATGGCGGCGCTGTATGCCGACCGGCTGGCGTTGCTGCACGCCGGTCGGGTGATTGCTGCCGGTCCCCCCGCAGAGGTACTCACTGCCGAGCAACTTTCGCACGTTTACGGCGTGCCGGTCGTCGTCACCATTCATCCTATCTATGGCACACCGCTGGTTATGCCGGTACTTCCAAATGAAAGTTAGGTTGTTCTGTTGACGTTTGCCGATTTTTCACCCTTCGATACGCCCTGCGGGCTACTCAGGATGAAAAATCGGCAGAGAAAAACGCCCTAATGATTGGAGATTGGTTATTGGTGATTCTCCCATTCGCTACTCGCTATTCGTCATTCGCTCACTCCCCCATTTTCCCCAAATTGTCAGCCAATTGAGAGGTTCGCAGTAGGATTTTCTTCAAAAATCAGGTATAGTATCTTTGTGTGACAAACCTGATTGACTGACAAATTTTTTTCTGACACCGGTTTTGCGGATTATCTTCGATTATGTTATGGCAAATCTCGGTTTGATAAAAAATCCACCACAAATATTTACAACTTTTAAATGTCATTCCGGAATTTCCCGCAGGGAAATATCCGGAATCCACAGCAAAAAATAGTGGATTCCCGCTTTCGCGGGAATGACATGCGCTTCTTTTTCGATTATACATCTCGGGGTATATCGC
>JALVZI010000175.1 GCA_027022125.1 Anaerolineae bacterium
TTAAACTGTTTTTCTGTTATACTTGTGGGGATAGTGCTCATTATCGGTTTCCTTCCGTGATAGTTGGTTGCCGGTAATGATGCACTATCTTCTCATTTATGTAAAATCAAAAAGTTTCATTTAGTTCATATTAAACTTATTGAAACTTTTTGTTTGACCGGGTTTCCGCATCAAATTAACGCGAATTTTTCAAATTTAAGCATAAAATTTGTGAAAATTCGATGCAAAAAAGAGAAGAGTAAAAGTTTCATTTAGTTCATTGTTATAATTATACCGTGCGGTATTTGTTTTGGCAATTCCTTTTTCAAAAGGAAGCCTCGCGCCGAAAGAATCCGCTACCCCAACCCCACCCATTCGAAATGCCAACTGACGGGATGCCCGTTTTCGTACGGCATAACGCCGTGGAACTGGCGCGGGTCGTCGCCGAAAACGAGCGGCAGAAAATAGCGGTCGCCTTCCCACAGAGGGAGTTCCAAAACTTTGTCCACCGCCACCCAATGCAGCGAACCCTCGTGATTTTCAGTGCGGGGCGTGCCGGAAAAACGGTCAATCCGAAAGATGAATCCGAACCAGTCTTCCCCTTTTTTGCCGAACCCCGTCCAGTTGATGGTTCCCCGCAGACGGATGCCGTCAATTTCGATGCCGGCTTCCTCTCGAATTTCGCGGCGCAAACCGGAAATCACATCTTCATCCCGTTCCAGTTTGCCGCCCAAACCGTTATATTTGCCGAGGTGCATATCGTTTTGGCGGCTGTTGCGGTGGATGAGCAGCACTTCTTTTCCATCGGGGGACATAATGTATCCCAGTGTGGCGAGAATGGGGGTGTATGGCATGGTTTCTCCTGAAGTATGGGATATGGAGCAGGGAGTATGGGCTTTTTCCCTTGTTCCCTACTCCATACTCCCTGCTTCTTGCTCCCTGCTATTTGAAATACACCATCTCGCCGACGCCCATTTTTTTCAGGGCGACATCGGCGTAATGGCGAACCAGATAACTGGGGTCGTTGTCCAGCAGGTCAATCAGCGGGCGGATGGCGTCGTGGCTTTTGATGGGGACGAGTGCTTTTGCGGCGCGCAGGCGCACAAATTTTTGGGGATGCGCCAGCAGGGCAATCAATCCCTCGGCGGCGGGTGTGCCGATTTTTGCCAGCGCGTCGGCGGCGTGATTGCCCGCCGAAGTGTCATCGGTTTCCACCAGCGTCAGCAGGTCGGGGATGGCGATTTCGGCACGCATTTCTCCCAGCGCCAGCGCGGCGGCACTGCGCACCATCTCATCGGGGTCGTTCAGCAGCGCCAGCAATTCCGAAATTGCCGCCTGACTGCCGTTTGCCCACAGCGCGCGCACCGCCCAAAAACGGCGGTCGGGGTCAGCGGCGTGTGCCAGCGATTCAATCGCCGCCCAGCCCGCATCGCCCGTTTTTCCCAGTGCGATGGCGGCTTGCTCGGCGGCGGTGTCGTCGGTGTTCGGGTTTTCCAGTTGTTTCAGCAGGTCATTCACGGTCATCGGCTTTGGCAATGATGATGGGTTCATCGGGGAATAATTTTCGTGCCCCGATTTGAAAATCTTCCAGCGACGGGCACACATCAAAATAAACCAGATGGCTGTCGCAGGTGCAATCGTCCACCCCGAAGCCATCGGCGATGGCGATGCCGCCGGGAATATCCAGCAGCAGCGACACCCAATCGTGCTCGTGCGGCTCGCTGCCCGGCGCCATCCAAATTTCGGCAACCCGCGCCGCCCGGCGCAGAAAATCGATGTGCTCACGGGGGGCGGTCGGTTCCGCCAAATGCGATTTGATGCGCCGGGGCAGGCTGTAAATGCCGAAAGCGCTGTCGGCGTAGGCGTAAAATCCGGCGGGAAAGGCAATTTTCCCCAATCCGGGAATATCCAGTTCGGTGTCTGCCGGCAGATGCAGCAGTAAAATGTAGGTTCCGGTTTGCATGGTGGTTGGTTATTGGTGATTCTCGGTCTGTTGACATTTGCCGATTTTTCATCCTGAGTAGCCCGCAGGGCGTATTGAAGGGTGAAAAATCGGCAAGGAAAAACGCCCTTCAATACGCGGTTTGCGCCGCAAACCGCTACTCAGTGCAAAATCAAGCCGGATATTCGTTTGATATGTAGGGGCGACCCTTGTGGTCGCCCGGAACAGGGCAGCCACAAGGGCTGCCCCTACGATTTTTCAAGAGAATTGTGTTTATTACCGACAATGTTTGTTGATTTTGCATCAGGATGCGTTTTTCCCACTTGAAAACGAAACGTTAACAGAACCTGAGTTCCAATAACCAATCTCTAATCTCCATTCAACTAATCGGCTCGAGCCGGGCGGTGAAATGCCGCAGGAATTTTGTTTGATAGATGATGCGGTAGCCCGGCAGTGATTTTCGGTTTTCAAAAACGTGTTTGGCGACATCCACCACATAATCCAGATGCGCTTGGGTGTAAACCCGGCGCGGAATGGCGAGTCGCACCAGTTCCAATTCGGGGTACAGCCATTCGCCGGTTTGCGGGTGCGGGTGGGCGAACATCAAACTGCCGAGTTCCACCCCGCGGATGCCCCCTTCCAGATACAGCGCGGCGGTGACGGCTTGCGCGGGAAATTGGCTGGCGGGAATGTGCGGCGCAATCTGCTTCGCGTCCAGATAGACCGCGTGCCCGCCCGACGGTCGCAGCACGGGGATACCCGCTTCCAGCAGACTGTCTGCCAAATATTGGGTGTGCCCGATGCGATAGCGCAGGTAATCTTCGTCCGTGCCTTCGTATAATCCGCGCGCCATCGCTTCCAAATCGCGCCCGGCAAGCCCGCCATACGTCGGGAAACCTTCGCGCAGAGTCAGTTCCTGCGCCACCTGCCGGTACAATTCTTCATCGCGCATCGTCACAAACCCGCCGATGTTCACCAGCGCGTCTTTTTTGGCGCTCATCAAACAGCCGTCTGCCACAGCGAAAATCTCGCGGGCAATTTCGCGCACCGATTTCTCGCGGTAGCCCGGTTCGCGCTGTTGGATGAAATAGGCGTTCTCGGCGAAACGGCAGGCGTCAATGAAAAAGGGAATGCCGTGCCGGTGATAGACTTCGGCGGTTTGGCGGATATTTTCCAGCGAAACGGGTTGTCCGCCGCCGCTGTTGTTGGTGATGGTAATCATACCCAGCGGGATATTTTCCGCCCCCGTTTTTTCGATGAAGGCTTCCAGCGCGGCAATATCCATATTGCCTTTAAAGGGATGGTCATAAGCCGGATTGCTCGCTTCGGGGATGACATGGTTGGTGGGATTGCCGCCGCGCGCCAGAATGTTCGCCATGGTGGTGTCGAAATGGGTGTTGTTGGGGACAACTTGTCCCGCATGCACCATAATGCTGAACAGAACATTTTCCGCTCCGCGCCCCTGATGGGTCGGCGCGACAAATTCAAAGCCCATAATGTCGCGCACGGCGTTTTGAAAGTTGAAGAAATTGCGCGCGCCCGCGTAACTTTCGTCGCCGAGCATAATGCCCGCCCACTGGCTGGCACTCATCGCGCCCGTGCCGGAGTCGGTCAGCAGGTCAATATACACGTTATCGGCACGCAGGTTAAAAATATTGTAACCCGCTTCCTGCAAAAAAATTTCGCGCTCGGCGCGGGTGGTCTGCTTGATGGGTTCCACAGATTTAATGCGGAATGGTTCCGGGACAAACGTCGCCATAATATCTGCTCCTTTGG
>JALVZI010000176.1 GCA_027022125.1 Anaerolineae bacterium
TCTCTGTGCCTCTGCGCCTCTGTGGTTCAATTTTTACACCTTTTGTCAGTGAGCAATAGCCCGACAATTAAGACTAGATGGTGCAGTAGCCGTCACCGCACCGAAAACCGAATCTCGGCGTGGTCGCCGCCCGTTGCCAGCGGCAGACGCGCGCCGTCGGCGGGGTTGTACAGCCCCACAATCAGCGAGTATTCTCCCGGCGGCAGCGGATTTTCCAACAGGATATGCACCGTCTCCGCCACAAATTCCCCCGCCTGCCACAGCGAGGTGGGATATGTGCCCCCCTGTGGCGCGGAATCGTTCTGCGCGCGCACCGTGCCATCCGCGCCGAGCACCTGCGCGAATCGCGTCCAATCGCCGAGATTGGCAGCAGTTGCCCGCCACACCAGCTGCACCGAAATCCCATCCGCCGACACTTGCGGCGGGTCATATCCCGCCAGCCGCACCTGCCCGCCGAAATCCGCATCCAGCCGGTGCGCCATTTTCGGCGCGGAAAAAAGGCGCGGCGGCGGCGAACCTTCCTGCATCCCCGCTACCTGCTCGAACCGCGCCAGTTCCAGCAGTGTGCGGTCGGCGGCAAAATGTGCGGCGAATGGCGCGCGCTGCACCTGCGGCAGCCATCGCCCGCCGACAGCCCACGGGTCGGCGGCAGTGGTTACGCCCACCGCCAGTCGGTATCGCTGCCACAGCCGCGATTCCCATGTGACGCTGTTGAATGTGACCGCCACCGTTTCGCCCGTCTGCCAGCGGTCGGCGGGCAGCCAAATCAGCGTCGGCGAGCGGTCGGCGGCGGGAGTCGCGCCCTGCGGCGTGCCATTTTCATCCAGCAGGAACAACACCGGCTGCAACTCGACGGGCAGCGGTTTCAGCGCGCGCCAATAGGTTGTCATCCGCACATTTTCCGCACGGTTGAAATGCAAATCGAAGCCGGTCAGTTCCAGCGCATCGCCGAACCGTGCCGCCAGCGGATACTGTGGTGCGCCAGTCGGACGGGTGAACGACAGAAAATCATCGCCGAATGCTGACGGCTGAACGCTGAATGGTGAATTTGGCGGCTTCAGCAACAGATAGCCATCGGCTGCCCACACGGTTTCATATCGCGGCAAAAGGTTATCCCGAATGAATTGCTGGCTGCCGGCATCATTCGGCAGGGATGCCACATCGAGCCAGAGCCAATCGGCGGGGGCAATCGCGCCGAAATCCTGATGCAGCACCGGGCGGCTGCTGACGTGCGGATTGAGGTTCAGCGGGGCGAACAGCGGTATATCGGGGGGGATGGCTGCCGCCATTTCCGCGCCGAGTCGCTGGTGCGCGGCGACGGGTCGCCAGTGGAAGGGTCGCGCCAGCGGGGTGAATCCGCGAAAATAGTGGTAAATGCCGGTAGCGGCAATAAAAAGGGCAAAAAGGAAAACATAAACTTTTTGCATTTTGAATTTTACATTTTGAATTGTTTCCAGCACGGCGAGAAACACAAAAGGCGCCATCGGGGCGGCATAATGAAATTCCTCCGGTCGCCACATAAACCCGAAATCGCTCAGCAGGTTGATTGCCAGCGATGGCAATATGGGCAGCAGCATCAGTGGCGACAGCAGTGCCAGCCCGCCGGTCGGGGCGAAAAGCCGCCAAAAATAGCGGGGCAGGTTCACCGCGCGGAAATGCTCCCACAGCAGCGCCGGTTGGGTCAGCGCGGACGCCAGCCAAGCATACCGCCCGCTCTGAATGTTCCCCCCGGCGGCGAAATGCGGCTGCACCAGCAGAATCGCCGTCAGCGACCATGCCAGTCCGCCGAAAAAGAGCGCGGCGGCAGGCTTGCGGCGGCGATATTTCAGCGCAATCAGCAGTCCCAGCATGGCTACCACCAGCCCCATATCCTCTTTGCAAGCCAACGCCAAAATAATGAATAGCGAATAGCGAATGATGAATTTCGGCGGAGGGATTTTGCCGAAACCGCGTTGCAGGTAATAAATGGCGAATAGCAAAAAGGTGGGCGCGAGCGCCACCGCGTGAAAGTCGAACATTTCGGCGGCTTCCAACGCGGGATAGAGCAGATATGCCGTCGCCAGCAGCAGCGCGCCCCAGCCGCCGATTTTCGGGCGGGCGATGAGAAAGAGGGGCAGCGCCCCCAGCGAGACAACCGTCGCCTGCACCACCAGCAGCAATTGCGGGCTGCCCCATCCCAGCCAATAAAATGGAACCAGCAGCAGCAAAATCGGCTCGACATGCAGCGCCAGCCGGTTTTCCAGTGGCGCCATATTGGTGAACGCCAGCAATCGCCCGTGCGCGGAATTCCACACGGCTTGATTGACATTCCCCAAATCGAAACCGTTGGTTTCAAACGCGGCATGGCGATTCAGCGCCAGCGCAGAAAAGAGCACGGCAAACGCAACAATGACCAGCCACAGCACTGCCAGCGGGTATCGGTTATTGGAAATTGAAGATTGGTTATCGGTCATTTTTGATTTTCCGCAATCGTCAGCACGCCGATGGGACGCCCGTCGGCGACCAAACTATATTGCCCGGCGGGCATATCGGCGGGCAGATGCAGCCGGTGGCGACTGACCACCAGTCCGTCGGCGACCGGTTGCAGCGCCGCCGCCGATTCCGCGAAAATTTCGGTGTCGGGCACGGTGATGTCCGCCCGCTCGACCATATCGCCTTTGAACCGAATCAGCCCGCGCACACCGAGCACCGATTGTGTCGGCGGCAAATTTGGCGGCGCGAGCCAAATGACATCCACCGCCAGCGATTCGCCGCAGCGGGGGGCGTCAGTGCCCGGGCGAAAGGCAATCGGTTTGGGCAGAATACCCGTATCCATCCCGCGCGGCAAATCTATTGCCTGCCGCACGGCGGGGGCGCGATAGACTCTCGCCATTGTCTGCCCGCGCACCACCGCCGAAAATTCGGGTTCCATCAGCATATCATAATAGCGCAAAATTGTCGGCGATGGTTTCTCCGCCCGTTCCTGCGCGCGGGTGAGCACCACAAACGCCGCATCCGGCGCGGTGAACGCGGTCAATCGCCCGCCATAAAACGGCGACAGCAGTTGCGGGGTGTCCGTGCCGACCAGCCCATCCAGCGCAGCGGGGCGGGCGTTGAGCCACGCCGCCGCTTCATCTATGCCCACCCCATCGGGAATTTCAACCCACCGGGCGGCAATCGGCAAATTTCCCCACAGCGGGTTGGTGAATGTCACCAGATATGGCGCGCTCCAGCCGATGCCCGCCAACTGCGCCGCCGCCAATATCGCCAGCGCGATATTTTTTCGGCGGGGCGACAGAGGTTCCAGCCACTGCCACCAACCCCACGCCGCCAGCAGGGTTATCGGCAGCAGCACGAGCAGAATACCGGCGGTGGAATTTTCGGGCTGAAAGAACAGCCATCCCCCCACGAAAACAATTTCCGCCACCGGCAGCAGCCACAGGGCGCGGTCGGTCGTTTCCGCACGCCGAAAAATCAATCCGGTCAAGCCGAACAATCCCACCGGCGACAGCACCGCCAGCAGCATCAGCAGCGGCGCGGCGGTCGGCGGGGAAAGGGATAATTTCAGCGCGGCAGTGGTAAATTCGGCGGGATGCTGCCACGCGGCAGGCGAAAGCGCCAATCCCGCCACCAGCGACAGCGCCAGCCAGAAAAGCCAGCGCTCCACCGCCGAGATTCGGTGCGGGAGCAGCAGCGCCACCAGCGACACCC
>JALVZI010000177.1 GCA_027022125.1 Anaerolineae bacterium
GTGTGGCATAGGCTTCCTCGTTCAAGATTTTGTTCAAAGTTCAAAGTTTCAGGTTCAAGGTTTCAAGTTTCAGAGTTTCAGGGTAGCAGGGTTGCAAGTTTCACTTTCTCACCGGCTCACTTTCTATCCCTATCTCTATCCGTTTTTCCAATAACCAATCTCCAATCTCCGGTAATACCGAGTATAGCACCGGATAGCCGTGAATGCAACGAATTGTGCACGTATTCCCTGCGCCGGTCTAACATAACGGGGCATTCTTACCCCAACTTTGTGAATTGTGGTATACTAAAATAAATTCAATCCAGCGGGAAAATGACTTTCCCTGAAATTTTACGGAGCATCTATGATGAAAAATTTTGTGAGCCTCACCGAACTTTCTGCCGATGAAATCTGGACGGTTTTAAACAAGGCAATCGAACTGAAAACAGAATGGAAAAATGGCGGCAATAAACCCATTTTAAAGGGGAAGGTATTGGCGCTGGTTTTTCAGAAACCATCGCTGCGCACCCGTGTTTCATTTGACGTGGGGATGCTGCATCTGGGCGGGCACGGGCTGTACCTTTCGCCCAACGAGATTGGGCTGGGCGGGCGAGAGTCGGTGCCGGATGTGGCGCGCGTGCTGTCGGGATATGTGGATGGTATTATGGCGCGCACGTTTTCGCACGACCATATTGTGCAACTGGCGGAATATGCCTCTGTGCCGGTCATCAACGGGTTGAGCGATTTTAACCACCCGTGTCAGGCGATGGGTGATTTTCTGACCATTTTGGAGCACAAAGGCTCGCTGGACGGGGTGAATCTGACCTATGTCGGCGATGGCAATAATGTCGCCCGCTCGCTGATGTTCACCGCCGCCAAACTGGGGGTTGATTTCACGATTGCCACGCCGGAAGGGTACGAAATCGAACCGGAATATGTGGCGATGGCACAGCAATTTGCCGCCGAAAGCGGCGCGACACTGCGATTTCTGCACGACCCCATCAAAGCCGTCACCGGCGCGGATGTCATTTACACCGATGTGTGGACGAGTATGGGGCAAGAAGCCGAAACGCAAAAGCGGCTGGCAATTTTCCCGCCGTATCAGGTCAATGAAAAACTGGTGTCGCACGCAAAAGATGATGTGATTGTGATGCACTGTCTGCCCGCCCATCGCGGCGAAGAAATTACCGATGCGGTGGCAGATGGTCCCCATTCGGTGCTTTTCCCGCAGGCGGCAAATCGTTTGCACGCGCAAAAGGGCATTTTGGCACTGTTGATGGCATAATCGGCACAAACCGTGTGGAGGTGAGGGTTGACCGGCAACCGAGAAACGTATGAAAAAGCGTTAAACGCGGCGAAAAAATTTGCAAACCGCGCCGATTGGACGAATGCGCTGAAAGCGTATCGTGCGGCGGCGCAGGAATTTCCCAATGATGAAACGGCACTGCTGGGGTTGGCGGATGCCTATTTTGCGCTGCGGCAATACCAGTCAACGGTGCGGGCATTACAGCACGTTTTAAAATTACATCCCACCCAGCAGGATGCGCTCGATAAAATGGCAGCGGTTTTCTCGCAGTTGGGACGAAACGACCAAGCCGCGAAAACGTATATTTATGCCGGAAATTTGCAGGCAAAACAGGGACAGTTGGAATTGGCGGCGAAAAACTGGCAGCGTGCGCTGGAAATTGACCCCAGCCAGACGCAGGCGCGCAACAATTTGGCGCACGCGCTCCTCCGGTTGGGCGAAACTGACCTCGCCGTGACGGAACTGCTGGAATTGGCGGCAACCTTTCAGGAAAAAGCCGCCCCCGATAAAGCCCGACAATATTTGCAGGGCGCGCTGAAATTGATGCCCAATGCGCCCCACGTGCTGGCGGCACAAAAAGCGCTGGATGCCGGCGAATCCATCCGCGCGGTGCAGGCACTGTTTGAAGCCGATGACGGCGCTATGACGTGGAGTGACCAGCCCGCGTCGGTGGAAGATGAAGCCCTGCTTTCTTTTATCGCCGCCGACATCGAAGCCGAAGATGTGCCCGGCAACCCGCGCGAGGCGGTAAAATCGCTGGCGCTGGAAGAGATGGCGGGGGTATTGTTTGAAGAATCCCTGTCCGATTTGCCGGATGATGTTGACAAAACCGAGATAGATATGCTCATCAGCCAAGCCATCGATGCCCAAACGCGCGGTGATGCGGACAGCGCCATTTCCGCATATGAATCGCTGCTGGAGCGCGGGTTCCGACGCCCGGCAGTCTATTTTCTGCTGGCGGATACGCACGCTTCCGCCGGCAAATGCACCGAAGCCATCGGCTATTTGAACCGCGCACGCACGCACAAAGCCTATCTGCAGGGCGTAAATTACACCCTCGGCGAGTGCTATCGGCGCGATGGCGACCTGAAAAACGCCCTGCGCCATTATGTGGAAGTGCTGCGGCTCATTGATATGAAACAATCGCGCCGCGAAGGCACACGCGAATTGACGATGATTTACCAGCATCTGGTGGATGATTTTGTGGGCACTGCCAACCGGCAACGGGTCGAAACGATGGTGGATGCGCTCGCCAGATTTCTGTCCACCAAAAATTACGAAAAAAAGATACTGGAAGCGCGTCAGCAGTTGAGCAATGGCGACAGCAGAAGTTCCGTGAATGCGTGGGTGGAATTTCTGGAAGCCTCAAATCCCGAAATTATTTTATCGGCGATGGCGGAAACCGCCGAATATATGCAGCAAAAAATGTATATGACTGCCATCGAAGCGTGCTACCGCGCTATTGAAAAATCACCATTCTATTTGCCGCTGCACCTCCGTTTGGCTGAAATCTATCGCCGTCAGGATGCCATTGAAGACAGTATTCGGAAATATCTGGCAGTGGCGGACGTGTATCAGGTGCGCGGGCAAACTCACCGCGTGGAAGAAGTTTACCAGCAGGTGCTCGCCATCGCCCCGATGGATATGACCGTGCGCCAAAAACTGGTGGAACTGTATATCTCGCGGGGCGATATTGATGATGCGCTGGAACAGTACAAAATTCTTGCAGATGTACACTACCAACTGGCGCAGATAGAAAAATCGCTGGAAACATACCAAACCGCGCTGAAACTCGCCGACCAGTCAAACGACCCGGTGCGCTGGAAAACAGATTTCTTGCGCCACATCGCCGATATTTATGTGCAGCGGGTGGAATGGATGAACGCGCTGCAAGCATATCGGCAATTGGTAGAACTTGCCCCCAATGACGAAGAGGGCGTGCAGTCGCTGATAGAGTTGTATCTGAAACTCAACCAGCAATCGCAGGCGCTGGCATTGCTCAACCGAATGGAAGCCGATTTTAAAGAAAGCAATCGTCTTGAGGCGTGGCATTCTTTCTTGCAGGCGATGATTGAACGCCGCCCCCGCGAAATGATGCTGCGGCAAAAAATGGCGGCACATCTGGCGGAAACCGGCAAGCGGCAGGAAGCCATCGAACAGTATGATTTGCTGGGTGAATTGCAACTGGAAGCCGGATTGCGCGATGATGCGGTGCGCACCATCAAACAAATTTTGCAATTGGGTCCCGATAACCCGGACGGGTATCATCAATTGCTGGAAAAATTGGAAACAGACTTCTAGTGCATCCTCCAGCCTTAATTGTCGGGTTATTGCCCGTGAAAAAATTAAACCACAGAGGCGCAGAGAAACAGAGAAAAATAAGGTTTGAGAGCCGACTATAC
>JALVZI010000178.1:0-912 GCA_027022125.1 Anaerolineae bacterium
GTCCACCCGCGCGATGGGGGTTGGAACGCCGTCAACGGTGGCGCGCCAGCCGGGATACGCGATTTCCGACAGCACCAGCAAGCCATCGGCGGCGGCATTCACCCGCACCGAAAGCCGGTTCGGGGCGAAAGCGGTCACGGCGGCAGTTTCGGCGGCGGGGTCAGCCGGTGCGGCAAGCGTCCAATCGGCGGGCGCACCGGCTGCCACCAGCGCCACCGCGCGCGGGTCGAAAGCGGGGTCGGTCAGACGGGCAATCATCGCATCCGGCGGCACTTTTTCCACCCGGTGAACCAGCCACGCCCGCGGCGCAGGGTTATCGAGCCGATGAACATACGTTGTGCCATCGGACGCGGGTTCCTGAAAAATGATAGTGGATGGGGCATACAGTTCCGCCCGCCAGGTGATGACATATTTCACGTTCAGCAATTTCCACGCCCGCTCGATGCGCATCGGCGGGGAAATGAAGGCTTGATACCGCGCCAACCGCAACGGGCTCGCGCCCCAAATATCCTGCAATTGGAACGGCACACCGTAATTGTCGTACAGCCGAAATTCGTTATACACCCGAAAGATGCTCCGGTCGCCCGCGTCGGTTTTGATGGCGGCGACGGCAGCGGGCATTCGGGTGTGCCATTCGGGCGGATGCGGGTCGAGATTGTTTTTCCAGTTGACCGAAAACAGGTCGAAAATTAGCAGCAGCGTCAGGCTGGTGAAGAGTATTTTTGGAGATAGGTTGTTGGCTACGCGAATGATTGCCCAGAAAGCAACCAAAACTATCGTCAAAAAGACCGAACGGTTGAGCAGCAGATAAAATTGACTGTCGGGCGTCCAGCCGGTGCTGTTCAGACCGTAAAAAAAAGCGATCACCAGCCCGATACTGCCCAGCACGAGCCAGCCCGTCAACCGTGAAAA
>JALVZI010000178.1:922-1692 GCA_027022125.1 Anaerolineae bacterium
CCGTGAAAAACCGCTCGGCACACCGGAACGCAATCTTTTTGCGCCATAGCCCGCCAGCACCGCCAGCGAAAACGCCGCCACAAACGCCCAGCGTTCCTGTCCGCGAAAAATGGAAAATCCCGGCACGGAAAGATAGAGCGGCGAATAGAGAAAAGTGTTGCCGCCAAATGAGATGAGCAGCGCCAGCGCGCCCCAGCCCGCCCAAAACGCGGTGAAGCGATTGCGCACCCAGAAAATCGCCAGCAATGCCAGCAGCAACCCCGCCCCGCCGACGTACAGCGGCGAGTATTGGCTCACCACGCCGGGCAACAGCAGTTGAATGGCATCGGTGAGCGGGAATCCGCCCGCCATTTTTTCGTACATCCCCGCCGCCCGCACCGATAGCCGGGTATATTCCACTGCGGGCAGAAGTTGAACCGCGGCGAGGGCGAATCCGAGTGAGACGGGCAGCGCAAGCCACACCATTCGCCGGAGAAAGTGTGAAAGTGAGCCGGTGAGCCGGTGAGCCGGATTCGTAATTCGTAATTCGTAATTCGTAATTGCGATATATGCCACCATCGTGTATCCCACCAGCATCCAACTTTGGGGATGACCTGCCAGCAGGGCGAGTCCCCAGGCGACGCCCGCGGCGAGCAGATCGCGCAGGTTGGGGCGCGAACGGAGCGCGGTTTCGGCGGGGGTGCGGCGCAAGAAAGCGCGGTCGAGAAAAAAGAGGATGAGCGGCAGCCAGACATCCACTTCCAGCACCGCCAACCGCCGCGACGGGTACC
>JALVZI010000178.1:1702-3647 GCA_027022125.1 Anaerolineae bacterium
GTGAGATAGCCGCCAAAGGTGAACACCACCGCCGCCACCAGCCCCGCTCCGCGCGATTGAGTCACCCGACGGGCGAAAAGGTACATAAAAACCGCCGCCAGCCAAAAATGGAAAATGGCTTCCAGTTCCAGCGCGAACAGACTGAATCCCCCCACTGCGCCGGAGAGCACCAGCGTCAGCAGGCTGAAGGGATACAGCACCGCGCTCTGTGCATCCGCCCAAAAAGGCGCACCCGCGAAAGTGTACGGGTTCCACAGCGGCAGATGCCCCGCGCCGAGTTGGCGCGCCTCGAAGGTGGCAAACGCCCAAAATTGCGCCGGAAAATCGCCGGGCAGATACGAGTGCCGGTCGGCGGGGTTGGGGGTGATGAGTCGCCAGTGGAACAGCAGCACCAGCGCCAGCAATCCGCCGATGATGAGCAGGTCGGGTTTTAGGTTTCGGGTTTTTAGTTCAAAGTTCAAGGTTCAAGGTTTCGAGTTGCAGGGTAGCAGGGTGGCAATCAGTCCAAAGTCTTATGTCTCACGTCCAAAGTCCAAAGTTTCAGAGTAGCAAGGTTGCAGGGTTGCAAGTCTCACCTGCTCACTTTCTCACTTTCACGCAATCCATTCGTAACTCGCTATTCGTCATTCGCTATTCGAATCGTTCCCAATTCGATAGCGTCTGTGCCATCCGGCGCGGTGAGCCGCACGCCATCGGCGGGGTTGTACATTCCCGCCACCAGCCGGTATGCGCCCGGCGAAAGAGAATCCGGCAGCGTCAGCCCGTGCCGGTCGGTGACGGCTTCGCCCGCCAACCAGCCGCCGGTGGGACGATAACCGCCCTGCGGCGCGGAATCGTGCTGCGCCAGCGGCACGCCGTCTGCGCCGAGCAGTTGCACGAAAACAGAATAATTTTCGGTGGGCGCGGCGATGGCTTGCCAGTTCAGCGCGACGGGCAGAATCTCCCCCGCCGAAATTTTCGCCGGAAACACCACCGATTGCAATTGTACCACATCCCCCAGCGAAACACCGAGTGGCACACGCGGCAAATCGTCCGTCACGCCAAAGCGCACCAGTCGCGTATCATCTGCGAACCAGTCATCGCTGGCTTTAAAAGCGTGTTCCACCAGCCAGTGTTCGGCGCGGTTGTCGGGCTGGGCGGGCTGCCAGCCGACCGTCGCCAGCCAAACCCGCCCCTGCCCCGCCGCCAGCGCATTTTCCAGCAGGGGGAACGCCGTCGGCGGCAGTGGCTCGACACGTTGTGCAAATCCCACCAGCGGCACGCGGGCTTTAAAATAGTTCATCGGCAGATGATAACTGTACTGCGCCACCGTGATGACCGGGGCGGGCGCGGTTGCCGCCGCCGTGTTCAGCGCGGTCAGATAGCCGCCATCGGGCGCGCCAAATTGCCGCGTGTCAGTGTGGGCGTATCGCGCCAGCAGAAAATAGGTCGCCGCCAGCGTCACCATCGCCACACCCGCCAGCGAAATTTCCGCGCGCGGAAATTCTTTTTCCCCCCAAACAATCCGCCACAGCAGCCAGCCGCTCACCAGCACCAGCGCGGCGCTCACCCCGAAAGCCAGCCAATCGAAATACCCCGGCTGCCACCAAATCAGGTCGGAATTTTGCACCGACCAGTTTCGCAACTGTCCGGCAATCTGGCTGGTGGAAAAATCGTACAGCGCGGCGGTCTTTTCCAGAAAAAATTCCCCGCCGAATTGCGCCTGCAATTTCCCCAAAAACACCCAGGGGTTGATGGCAATTCCAAGAATCTGAATCAAACCGGACAAACCGATGAGCCAGAACGTGAAACGTGAAACGTGAAACGTGAAACGCCGTTCAAAAACCGGTGCCGCTGAAAGTACCAAAAACGGCACAATCGGAACCATAAATCGCGAGCCCCACGACAGCCCTTCGCCGCTTGCCCACGCCGAAAGTTGGCTCATCGCCGGAATCGTGGGCATCAC
>JALVZI010000179.1 GCA_027022125.1 Anaerolineae bacterium
TCGCTATGGATTCCGGATATTTCCCTGCGGGAAATTCCGGAATGACATTTAAAATCCGTGAAATTTGTGAAAATTCGTGGCTGAATTTCAAACACACAAAAAGTTTCAATAAGTTCCGTGTAAAATCCGTTTAATCCGTGTCATCCGTGTTCTATTGGGCTGTTTTTGATGATGGTTGCCCATGCGTACACATTCACTTACCTTTACGCAAAACGGAGAAAAAAGTTGCAGGGGATTGAAAATTACCGCACGCGCCGACGCCATTCTTCTTTCAGCGTCAGCGATTCCAGCGAGGCGGACTCTTCGGCAAAATCGAGCAGCAGACGGTTAAATTTGCTGCTGGCATCAATCATGGGGAAATGCCGCGCGGCGGGCAGGGTAATCGTTTTTATGTGCGACAGGCTTCCGTTCAGCATTTCGCTGCTGGAAGGATTGACCACATCGTCTTTTTCGCCGTAAACCAGCAGCACATAACACGATAGCGATTGCAGCGTGTGCACGATATCCAACTGTTGCAACGAATCAATACTGCGCTGAATGACGTTTTCGGCGGCGCGGCGGGCTTCCTGTTCCACTTCCGGGGTGGGGATGGGATTCCAGCGGAAAACCCGTTTCAGCAGCGACCCGTCGTTTCGTTTGAGCAGGCGCGGGTTGATGTGTTTGGTGGAAAGGGGTAATCCTACCGCGACAATTTTTTCGGTGGCGTTATCGAATTGCCCGGCATAGGCAATTGCCACGCTTGCGCCCAGTCCGTGTCCCACCAAAATCGGGTTTTCGATGCCCAATTCGGTGATAAAACTGGTCAGCAGCGCGATATATTGTTCCATATCGAAACGAGATTCCGATTTGTCAGAATCACCGAATCCCCACAAATCTAGCGCATACACGCGGTGCTCGATGGCTAGCGCCTCCATCGTCGGCATCCAATAGCGCCACGAACCAAGCCAACCGTGCAAAAACACAATCGGCTTGCCTCTGCCAAACGCTTCGTAATGGACTAATCCCGCATTGATGACTATTGCGCTCATTTGCCGTACTTTGCCAATACAAACTTCACTTGTTCCACCAGTTCATCCGGTGCAAACGGTTTGAGAATATACGCCTCTGCGCCCAATTCCGTGCCCTGCCGAATTTCGGTTTCTTGCCCTTTGGCGGAAAGGAAAATCACCGGAATGTGTTTGGTGGCGGGGGTGGCTTTCAGTTGTGTGCAGGCTTCAAATCCGGTCATTTTCGGCATCCGAACATCGAGCATTATCAAATCGGGCTGGTGTTCGATTGCCTGCTGCACGGCGGCTTCGCCGTTGGGCACTTGTATCACCGTGTATCCGCTCAGTTCCAACGAAAAACCAATGAGTTCCCGAATATCAAGTTCGTCTTCTGCCACTAAAATTGTTGCGCTCATAAATTCTCCGTTAGGCTTCCTGCTCTATTTTCACATGAGAAAGGGTTGTTTCAGATGAGTGCCAATTTTGGGTTGGCAGGGTGAAACTGAATGTGCTGCCTTTGCCCAGTTCACTTTCGACCCAGATTTTGCCCCCCATCAACTCGGTGAACATTTTTGCGATGGACAGTCCCAACCCTGTGCCATCCACCAGCGATGATGCGTCGCGTTCGGTGCGGAAAAAGCGGTTGAACACCTGCCGGACATCTTCTTTGCTGATACCCAGTCCGGTATCGCGCACCGAAATTTGCACAAAATCGCCGTCAACGGTTGCCGAAATGAAGATGCTGTCGTTTTGACGGGTGTATTTTACCGCATTCCCCACCAAATTTACCAAAATTTGCGTCACGCGATTGGCATCGGCGAAAACCGGCGGCAGCGATGACGGCAAATCTTGGGTGACGGTGAGATTTTTATCGGCAATTTGACGGTCTAAACTGGTTATCACATCGTTTATCACGGTAGAAACATCGAAAAACTCCAGCATCAGCCGTACTCTGCCGGTATCAATCCGCGAGACATCCAGAATATCGTTGACCAGCGCGCTCAGCCGGTCGGCGTTACTTTTGATGATGTTGATGAATTTTTGCTGCATCGCCGACAGTTCGCCGATTTTGCCGCTTGCCAGCAAATCGGTGTAGCCTTTGATGGAAGTCATCGGCGTGCGCAGTTCGTGCGACACGGTAGACACAAATTCGTCTTTCATCCGGTCGAGTTCCGCTTCGCGGGTGATGTCGCGCAGAACTACCAGCAGGTTGGGGGGTGTGTTCAGGCTGATGGTCACTTCCGATAGCAGCATCAGCACCACCCGCCCGCCGCTTTCCACCCGATGCGGGGTCGAAAAATCGGGCTGGGCACTGTGAAAAACGGTATCCAGTTCCCGCGCCAGCGCCGAGGCGATGTCGCCGTCGCCGTTGGAGCGGGCGGGGAAAAACGCGCGGAACGGTTGTCCGGCGGCTGTTTCCGGGTCGATGTTCAGCAGAGATGCCGCCGCTTGATTGATGAGTTGCACGGTGTGTTCCGCATCCAGCAAAAGCATCCCGTCGGCAGCGCCTTCGATGATGGCTTTACTTTTGCGCACTTCGGCTTGAACATTGCCCAGCAGTTCACCCAACCGCTGCACTTGGTCGGAAATGAGATTGTACAGCCCGGCATTGTTCACCGCTGTGGCGATAATCGGCGCGGTGGCGGCAACAAAACGCAGATGGTCTTGCGTAAAGTAATCCGGCTCGGTGTGGAACAGCATCAACACCCCGACCATTTCATATCCCGCCGTGAGCGGCACAACCATCGCCGCGCGATGTCTGGGCGGCTTTTGGTCGGGAATCCAGTCGTCATTTGCCAGCAAATCTGCAACCACGATGGGCGCGCGCAATTCCATCGCTTTGCCCGCCAACCCCACACCCTGTTTATAGCGGGTTAACTTGCCCCCTTTGGGCAATCCCCGCTGTCGCCCGATTGCCGCCCGGTAGTTTAAATAACCGGTGGCATCATCCACCAGCAAAATTGACCCGGCGGTGACGGGAACCGTTTGGTTGATGAGATTGAGCGCTTTGTTCAGCACGCGGTCAACATCCAAACTCGACGACAATTCGCGCGCGATATTGTACAGCGATTCCACCCGGTCGCGTTCCTGCCGCAGTTCGCGGGTGCGGCGGCTCACCAGCGATTCCAGTTCTTCGTTAAAACTGTTCAGCCGGTCAACCAGTTGGGCATTTTCAATGGCGATGGCGGCTTGGTTTGCCAGCAGTGCCACGCTGATTTGGTCCTGCACATCGAAACGGAACGGGCGTTGGGTGTCGAACAGCGTGATTGCGCCGATGGACACCGGCGGTTGTCCGGCGACGAGCGGCACGGCAATCAACGATTTTGCACCGGCGACTTCTGCCAACTGCGGGTGAACGGTTTTTTTGGCGTGCGGAATGTTGTTGACAAAACTGGCGCGCTGGTTGTTGACCACTTGCCCCGCTACCACCGATTCATCACCCAGCGCGATGGTTGTGCCGCGCAGGTTGTCGGCGTGTGCCCCCGCCGCCGCTTTTATCTCGATACCGGTATCGGTGACCATCCACAGCGCCACCCCGTCAACCCGAAACGTGCGCAGGGCTTCGCTGCAAATAACATCGAGCACCGTGTGCGGGTCGAGTGTGGCATTCAGCGCCAATCCGGTGGTTCCCAGCGCCGAAGCCAGCCGCTCGCGTTGCAGGGCTTCATCGAACAATTGCGCGTTTTGGATGGCGATTGCCATCTGCCCCGCCAGCGTTTCCAAATTGTTCACATCCGCCGCCGAAAAAGTGTTCGGTTCGGTGTGTTGAATATCAATCACGCCGTACAGCGCCTGATTGATAAAAATGGGAACAACCATTTCCGACTGCGTTTGGGGCAGTGTTGCCGCCGGGTTGAAATGCTCGTCGGTGGTGGTATCGTTTACCCAGATAGATTTGCGGTGGTACGCCGCCCAGCCGATGGCGGTATCATCGTTGACGGGCAATCGCATGGGCAGTATTTTATCGTTGCAACTAACATTTGCCGAACCGGCGCAATTGCCCAAAACCAATTCGTGCGGCGATTGTGTATCTACCAAAAAAATCTGCACGTGATAATAGTTGAAGGTACCGGCAATCAATTTTGTCACTTCGCCGATGAGTTCCGCCGGGTTGAAAATGGTGCTCATCCGCGTGTGAATCTCGCTGATGAGTTGCAAACGGGTGGCTTGCCGTGCCAATCGCTGAAACTGGCGGGTATTTTCGATGAAAATGGCGGCTTGGTTGGCGAACAATTCCAGCGCGGCAACCGTGGCAGTTGTGGGACGCCGACCATCGGTGGGATGGGAGACAGTCAGCACGCCGATGAGATTGTTTTCGGTATCGTACAGCGGGGTGAACAGCATATCGGCGGAATGCCACTCGGTGGGGGAGGGGTGCTCGGTGGCGGGTTGAGAAAACGGTTGCAGCGAGAAATTCAACTGTTCCGGCAAACGGGTTTCGGTGGGCAAAAAATACGAATTGCCGATTTTTTGTGCCGCCATAAAAGTGGAAATGATACTTTCAACAGCGGTGGGTGTTTGCCGCAGATGGTTCAATTGAGTCAGCGGCAATCCGGCGGCGGCAGTGTGATGCAATTGCCGGTGTTCTGCCACACTGATGAGCGCCACATTGAAACCGGTGGTTTCCTGCACGGCGAAAGAAATTTCTTCCAGCACATCATCCAGCGGCAAATTGGCGCGGAAAATGCGGTTCAGGTCAGATAATCGCGCCAGTTGATTGATGCGAGTGATGTTTTCCAGCCGCTCGCGGGTGCGCGATTCAAAATCTTGCGCCTGCCGAATGGCGATAGCGGATTGGTGTGCCAGTGTTTCAACGAAAGATATGTGTTCGGGGGTGAATGTGCCGGCAGTATCGGCGGCAAGATAGATGACCCCCATCAGCATTTCACCGCCGTGAATGGGAACAGCCATTTCGCTGCGGATGGTAGCGGGTAATGGTGTGTATTCCGTTTCGGTGCGGGTATCTGGGGTTAACTGCGCGGTAGATTCGCGGATGGCGCGTTTCACGGCGGGGGAAGAAATTTCGGGGGATTTGTTCCAACCATGCTGCACGGTAACCGAAAATTCCAGCCGCTCTGCATCGGCGAGCAGGATGGCACAGAAATCGGCGCGGGTGGCGCGGATTGCTTCGGCAATAACGCGCCGCAAAATGCTGTCGCGGGCGAGCGTGCTGTTTAATTCTTTGGTGGTGGCGCTCAAGCCTTCCAGTTCCAATTTTTGCTGCGAAATTCGGCGGATGAGCGCGGTTTGGTTCCACAAAAATAACAGCACCAGCGCACCGATGGCGATGATGGCGAACCATGCCACCCACACGGCGTTTGTCTGCGTGATGGTATCCATCCAATACCCCACAGCGACAATCGCCGCCAGAGCCACAATCAGCACGATGGCGGTGGCAATTCGTATGCGGTTGGAGATGATGCGCGCAGATGGTTTCATAATAGCAAATAGCGAATGGGCGAATAACGAATGACAAATGACCAATGATAAAAAAGGCTATCACACATCACGCACCATGTTTTCGTGCAGCCCATTGTTCATTGTTCATTATTCATTACTTATGGACACCCCGGTTTTCTGCGGCGAATATCTGCCGCAACTTCGGTAATTTCGCGGATGTCGGCAAACGGTCCTTCGCTGCCAGACAACGCCGCCACCGACAGCGACATAAACGGCGCTTCTTTTACACTGCCGTGACCATCGGTGTAAACCACTTTTCCTTCCTGCCGGGCGGTAAAGGGGTAGAATACCTGCACTTCTTCCGCAAAACGGCGGGTAATTTCACGGCACAGCACGGGCGCCAAATCGGGGCGGGTCACCAGCAGAAAATCGTTGCTGCCCGCATGCCCGATGAAATCGTTCAGTGTGCCATGTTTTTCCACGGCTTCGGTGATGATGGTAGCCAAAAAACGGAGCACATCATCCAGCGCGACAATCCCCTGAATTTCTTTAAAGGCATCCATGTCTTTGATGCCGATATACAGCAGTGTCCAGTCTTCTCGGCTTTTGATGCTTTTCAGGTGTTCTTCGATGAGTTTTCCGCTGGGCAAACTGGTGGTCGGGTTGGTGAGATTTTCGTATGTGGCGCGCCGAATTGCTCCTTGCACCCGCAGTTTCAATTCCTCGATGTCGAACGGTTTGGTGATATAATCATCCGCGCCGAGTTCCAGCCCTTTTATTTTGTCGCTGCGTTCATCTTTTTGGGTTAAAAAGATGATGGGGATGTGTTTGGTGCGCAAACTTCCCCGCAACTCACGGCAGACGGTATAGCCGTCAATATCGGGCAGGTTAATATCGAGAATGACCACATTGGGCATTTTTTGCGCGCAGGTGTCGATGGCGGGACGCCCGCGCAATTCTGCCAACACATCATACCCCTGCGAACTGAAATATATTTTCAGCATTTTTGAAATGTCGGGGTCGTCTTCTACCACTAAAATTCTGCCGTTGCTCATAGGCTCCTCCATGCATTGCGTTCTTTTAAAACAGCCGGGTCAATATGGGTTTTTATAGTTTCTATTGTAGTGCGAGTCACCGGACGCTCAAAACTGCGAAAGCCGCCGAGTTCGAACCGGTGTTTTTTTGCCAGTGCGGCGATTTCTCGCACCTGTGCCAGCGAGATATTTTTGCCGAGCGTGAAACTTTCGTACCGCTGTTCCAGCGCCAAAATCATCGTTTCTGCCATGCAGGCGAATGCCATTTTTGGCGGAAAGCCGAAATTGAAATTGAAATTCACATCGCCGGGCACACGCACCATCCCGCCTTCGATGACCAGCACATCATTTCGCTGCTGCACCACCTGCCGCGAAACATCGCGCGGGCGGGCGACATCGCACACCACCGCCCCCGATTTGAGATGCTGGGGGTGAATGATGCTTTTTACCGCACTGCTGACGGTGATGATGAGGTCGGCAGATTGCAGGTGTGCCATATCGGTGCCGGTGCGCACATTCGGCTGACCGGCTTGCTCTATTAGATATTTTACCTCATTTAACGATTTTTCACTACGTCCCAGCAAAATTATTTTTTGCACATCCGGTGCGAGCAGTTGTGCGCACACCCGCCCGATAGCGCCCCCCGCACCGACCACCGCCGCCGTGGCGTGCGGCAGCGAAATATCCATCTGACGGGCGGCTTCTTTTACCGCGTCCACTGCCACCGCGACGGTGTAACTGTCGCCGGTGGTGACGGGAATATCCAGTTGGCGGGAAATGGTAATGCCCGCATCGCCCACCACAGAGGTGAACGCGCCCAGTCCCAAAATTTTCGCGCCGTATTTTTGCGCCAATTTTCCCGTTTGCACAATTTTTTTATAAACCACCTGCGGCGGCAGGCTCATCATTCGCTGCGGGGTAAATGGGCACGCCACAAACCAGCCTTCGATTTGGTTGTGCGGGCTGGCAATGCCTTCAATGTGAGAAATATACACCGGGGGGAAATATCGTGAAAAAAAATTGATAGCCGGGGCGGGCAGCAGCGTTCCCAGCAGCGGAAATTTGCGCTGGACATCACGTTTGGGGTCAATGGGGTGAATGATAAAAGCGAAATTATCCAGAATAACCCTCCCATGCGCCATCAAACCGCTCAACCGTCGTGGGGGTGATACAGTGGAATGTGTTTCTGGTCGGGGTAACGGTGATGGTCGCTGTCTTTATAGTGCACATTTTTGCTGATGATTTGCCGTTCTTCTTTGGCAAACAGCACCACATCCGATTCGATGGTGCGGGCGGGGAAAATAATGTGTCCCGACCCGATGCGGCAATTGTGACCCACACACCCGCCGAGCACCGGTTGTTCCACCGGCAGCAATTCACCGTGATGCATCGTTTTTATCGGTTTGCTCAGCAGGTTAAAATCGGTAAAAGTGTTCCCCGCGCCGATGAATGTGTTTCTGCCGATGACACACATTTGCAGGCAGGTATTTTGCGACACCATTGCATTTTCCATAATGGTGGTCATAAATAACGATGCGCGAAACGGCAAAAACGACCCACTCCCCACCACACTGACCATCAACTGACAGCCCTGTGAAATATTCACATTATCGCCAATGACGCAGGCGTTGATGACAGTTCCCGCGCCGATAGTTACATTATCGCCGATAACGGTCGGTCCCTGAACAATAGCAGCCGGGTCAATTAAACAATTTTTGCCCACTTTCACCATCGGCGATGATTCCAAAAATTGTTTCCGTTCCAGCAGCGAGCGGACGAAAATTTTCAGCATAAACGGAAAACTGGTATCGAGTTTTTTCTCGATGCGCACCCCGCGCGAATAAATGCCGAAAGCGGTGTTCGCCAGAAAAATGTGTACCCAATTTTCGATGGACAGAAACGGTCGCTGCGGAACCTGATACACCAAATCGCCCTTTTCGTATGCCATATATGTTGGCACATGATAATAGCCAATTTCTTGCGGCAGCGTGTCAATTACCAGCGGCTCGACGCGCTCTGCTTCCAACGCAGAGTATCCACGCGGAAAATAAAACAGGTCGGCGACATACACATCGCCTTTTTCTTTTATGCCCGATTGCAGCGGCAGTGCGTGGCTCACAATGGCTTTATCGTCTTTTTTAAAAGCGATTTGGCTGGGGGTGCGGCGGGTGGTCGCTGCAGAAATGAAGGCTTCAAACAGCGCGTCATCAAAAAACAAGTTATCTTTATAGATGATGGTTTCTTCGGTGGTGTTATCCGGTATTTCACCGAGTTTGTATTCCTGCTCGCGGTGGCTGTATGGCGCCAAAATATCGCGGTGGTGCAGCCACAGCGGTTTGTCGAGAATGCGGAGTTCTCGCGCCGGTTCATTGAATGGGTCTATATGAGTTGGGACTTTTATGATAATTTTTATCATACGTTGTGATACACAAAACTCAATAGATGATGGTGGAAAATATCTGGTTCATCCAGCATGGGGAAATGCCCGGAGTTGGGCAATCGTACCACATGTGGGTGCGGTGCAGTGGCTTCCATCACATCGGCTTGGTTGGGGTTAACAATAATATCTTTTGCACCGTATATGCCCATAACCGGCACGGGAATGTTTGCCATTTTGTCGGTGAGGTTGGTGTGGTGCAGCGAACGGATGCTGGAAAAAAATGAATCTACCGTGGTATCAGAGGCATCTTTGGTGACCATTTGATACCAGCGCTGCGATTCTTTGGTGGCACGCAGCGAAAACGCGCGCAAAAAAGTTGGCAGCGCGAAAGGCACTTTCCACAGCAGGTGTGCCGCCCATGGTTCTCCGGCGAGTTTTAACCAGAAACTCAGCGAGCGCCCGTCGATGGGCGAGCCGATGACGGCAACCTGCCGCACGCGTCGGGGGTGAGTCAGCGCCAAACTCAGCGCTACTGTGCCGCCCATCGAATGCCCGATGACGGGTGCGGCTTCAATGCCGAGCCGTTCCATAAATTCGTCAACCAGCGCCACAAAATCAGAAACCAAAAAACTGTCCTGCCGTTTGCCGGAATCGCCAAACCCCCAGAAATCGAGCGCATACGCGCGGTACGAACTCTGCAACCGCGACATAGTTTCTGCCCAGTAACCCCACGAACCCAGCCAACCATGCAGCAGAATGACCGGCTTGCCCCGCCCGCTGACTTCGTAATGAACAACCCCTTGATTTGTGACAATTGAACTCATAGGATCGGTGTACCGGCGTTATGACGAATAGCGAGTGACGAATAGCGAGTGACATTTAAGTGTGATGAGCGATTGGCGATTAGAGATTGGTGGTTCGCCCATTCGTTACAATTCTAACCTTCTTCCATTTCTTCTAAAATGGAATACAGCAGTTCCAGCAAAACTTGTTTTACGCTTTCTTTGTCGGTGGCAACCATCGGCAGAACCTTCACGCTGCGGTCAATTTTCAGTGCGATGCGCAGGTCTTCCGGACTCCATGCGTCGGGCAGGTCTTGCTTGTTGGCGGCAACAATATATGGTGTTTCGGCATACCCGCGAAAGATTTCCAGAATGTGTTTTGCTTCGCGGAATGTTTCGGGGCGCACGCTGTCAATCAACACCACAAAACCGAGCATTCCTTCGGTGAGAATTTCCCACATAAAATCAAAACGGCGTTGCCCGGGTGTGCCGAACAGGTACAGTACCAAATCATCATCAATGGTAATGCGTCCAAAATCCATAGCGACGGTGGTTTGGTCTTTGATGCGTTCCGCTTCGGCGGTAATTTTTCGCTCGGTAGAAACCACGTCAATTTCACTGATAGTGCGGATAAATTGTGTTTTTCCCGCGCTGTATGGTCCGGTAACAACCATTTTGACTGTTTGCATTAAAACCTGCCTCACTCTAATTGAAAATTTTTAAATCCGTTTGATACGTGTAATCAGGCGCTCGATAACAGAGCGTTTTACTGCCGGTGTTTGCGGCGAAACTTCTTTTTTGCCGCCAATTCGAGACCCGAATTGACGTTTTACGCCTTCCGGCTTGGTCAGTTCCACCAATCCAGCTTGCAGCATACCATATACAATTTTCCGAATTTGAAATTCATCCATATTCACTGCTTGCCGAATTTTTTCGATGGTGTTGCGCGGATGAATATGAGAAATGACTCGCCAATCGTCCGGAGTCAATTTTACATCTCGCAATGGTTTGTCGGTAACTTTCAGTGCCAAAACAGTCAAATCCGGAAGTTCTTCCATCAACCGCTCGTGCTCTTGGATGCGCCGGCTTCCTTCTAAAATGACATTATCCAAATTTAACGGCACAATAATTTGGTCGTTGGGGGGTAGCACACCTTGTTGAAAAAGAAAGGTTCCTTCTGCCCACGAAAAGAGGGAATAAACCACATTCAGCATAAATTCTTTTACGCTGTGCACAATATCCTGCTGAGACACGATGCGGCTTTTTATCAGGTCGATGCCCAAGGCTTTATCGCTGAGATTGGCGTGCCGAGAGATGGCTTGCATCTGTTCCGGTGTGAGTTTCCCTGCCTCAAAAAGAATATCAGCCAGTCGACCGGGATGTTTTTGGGTGGTGGCTTTGATGAGTATTCCTTCTTTGAAAAAGAGGTTGGCAAAATCGTCATTCGTTTCCAACCGCATCGAACCGGTCTTTTTTGCCAAACTGACTAAATTGAGGAGCTGCGTGGTGTTAAAATCTCGCAGATTTCCTTTTAATGCCATATGATTAACCTTTTCTGTTCAGTGCAAAACGTGTAAAAGACAACTTACCTGCTATGCATGGCAAACAGCGTAGCCTGAATATGGGATTCCATTATACCTCTATCGGCAACAATAAGTCAACCGCAGCGAAAATTACGCAAAAAATAATTACTCGTCCGGTTCCCCGCCGAAAATGGAGAGCCATTCGTTCACCTCTTCCGGGGGCAGGGGGGCGTCATCTGTGGCGGTGGCGGCAGGGGTGCGCAACTCGGTCAGCACGCCAGAAAATTCGGTGGAACTCATGACGTTGGCGCGGGCAAGTTGCGCCGCACGCTGAATAGCGCGGTCGGAACTGACAACCAGTACTTCTTTCGGGTTTCGCTCTTGACGCAACCGATTGATGATGAGTGTGTCGGCGGTGACGCCGTGCGGTGCGTAACGGATTGTGATGCCACCGACAGTCTGTTTGCTGCCCGGTTTGTACACTGCGCCGCCATCGAAAAAAACAGTCACGCGCTGCCCTGTGCGCGCTCGGTATTGTTGAATGCGGCGCAGTAGT